>DATLYR010000228.1 GCA_035574475.1 Nevskiales bacterium
CTTGATTAGCAACGAACCTCAGCCGGGCTCATCTGGTGAGCCTGTGTGCTGAGAGGATGGTGCCATGGATACGACTGAAGGAGACGACCATGGCGATGAATCGAGTGCAGTTTCAGCCCGGACTTTCGATGGCGGAATTCATGCGGCGTTTTGGGACCGACCGGCAGTGCGAACAGGCCCTGGTGGCGGCACGCTGGCCGGACGGTTTCCGCTGTCCGGGCTGTGGCGATAGCCGCGCCAGCGTGTTCGAGCGGGAAGGCCGGCAGTACTGGCAGTGCTGCCGCTGTCGGCAGCAGACCACGGCCACGGCCGGCACCATCTTCGCGGCCAGCAAGCTGCCGCTTTCGACCTGGTTCCTGGCCATGCATCTTTTGACCCAATCCAAGAACAACGTCTCGGCGCTGGAGCTGAAACGACATCTGGGGGTGTCCTACCCCACGGCCTGGCTGGTCAAGCACAAGCTCATGCAGGTCATGGCCGGGCGCGAGGATCGCCGGATTTTGCAGGGCCGGGTCGAGATCGACGATGCCTATCTGGGCGGGGAACGACCGGGTAAGGTCGGGCGGGGCTCGCCGAACAAGATCCCGTTCATCGCCGCCGTCCAGACCAGTCTGGACGGCAAGCCCGAGCGGGTCTGCTTCAAGGCCATGCGTTTCACCAAGGACGGCATCCAGGACTGGGCCAATCGTGTCATCCACGCCGATGCCCTCGTTTACAGCGACGCCCTGCCCAGCCTGAAGGCCGGTCTGGCCGCCGAGGTCGCCAACTACCACGCCATCAAGACCGGCAGTGGCCGCGCGGCGGTCCTGCACCCCGAATTCCGCAACGTCAACACGGTGCTGGGCAACCTCAAGACCGCCATTTCGGGAACCTATCATGCCTTTGCCTTTGCCAAATACGCCGATCGTTACCTTGCGGAAGTCGCTTACCGCTTCAACCGCCGGTTCGATCTGAAATCCATCCTCAGCCGCCTGATCCGCGCCGCCGCCACCTCTCGCGCATATCCCGCGCCGGTGCTCAGATTGGCTGAGGTTCGTTGCTAATCACGAAGGGTTATCACCGATTTTTCGAGCCGATGGACGACCACACGAAGATGTCCTGGCACATACACCCCATTGACATGGTCTTCTTTCGTGGCGCAGCGCGTAAGGCAAAGCTCGAGATTGTCGAAATCTCGGTTAATCGCATCAAGTACAAAAGCTGGTTTGAGGAATTGACCCGGCCATTGTTCACGCGGAAGTTACCCGCCAGCATGCGTGGCGAGGTCCCGTATTACGGCGACACAATTATCTACGTCCTACGCAAGTAAATATCAGTGCCGGCTACCGCCGGCAGGGTCCGCCGTGCTGGCTGCAAAAAGCTGACTGACCTCAGCAGGAAGATAGGTGTAGCTGCGCCCGCAGAATCCGCACTCGATCTGCAGGCGCCCCTGTTCCGCGAGGATGTCGTCCACTTCCTTGCGGCCCAGGCCCAGCAGCATCTCGGAGATGCGGCCATGGCTGCAGCGGCAGCGCAGGTGCACTGGCTGCGGCTCGAACAACCGCAGGTCCTCCTGGTGGAATAGCCGCTGCAGCAGCTGCGGGATCGGCAGGGTCATCAGCTCCCGCACTTGCAGCGTGTCCGCCAGCAACCCGAGGCGGTGCCAGCCTTCCTCGATCGCATCGGCCTCGACATCGCCCACGGCAGGCAGGCGCTGCAGCATCAGCCCGGCCAGGCCGGAGGCGTCCGCATGCAGCATCAGCCAGGTCGGCAGCTGCTCCGACTGGCGAAAGTAATGCATCAGGCTTTCCTGCAGGCTGCTGCCCACCAGCGGCACCAGCGTCTGGTAGCGCGGCGCCGGCGCGGCCGGCTCGACGATCAGGGCCATGCGCCCATTGCCCAGCAAGGCCAGACCGCTGCCGTCCATCTGCGCCTCGTGCCGCGCCATGCCGCGCACTTCGAGCACGTGGCTGACCTGCACCAGCAGCAATTTGATCGCACCTTCGCTTTCCGCCTGCAAGGTCAGGCGGCCCGGCGTCTTGAGCGTGGAGGCCAGCAGTGGCGCGGCAGCGATCGCCTCGCCCAGCAGTTGGCGCACCGCGTCCGGATAGGGTCGGTGCGCCAGCAGTTCACCCCACTCCGTGCCGATACGCAGCAACGCACCACGTACGGGCAGCTGCTCGAACAGGAAGCGCCACAGGCCAGCGTTGCTGTCGGGGCTCTCGGTCATCCGTGGCAATACGCCTCAACCGCCGTACTGACGCGGCCCGAATGTCGGGGTTTGCTTGGCCAGGCCGGCCTTCACCGCAACGCGCTGGTTGCGGCTCAGGAACATATGCCATTGCAGGCGCGTTTCCACCGCGAACGCGCGGCGCTCGCTGGCGGCCCAGGTCTTCTGGAACAGTGCCTTGGCCGCCGCCACCGCATCCGGCGAGCGGGTCTTGATCTCCGTCACCAGCGCCTCGGCCATGGCCAGCGGATCCACGCCGATGTCGGTGACCAGGTTCAACTCACGGGCACGGCGGCCATCGAACAGCTCGCCGGTCATGGTCAGGCGCTTGGCCTGGTCGATCGGCAGCAATTCGCGCAGAGTGACGCTGCCGCTCATGTCCGGGATCAGCCCCCACTTCACCTCCATGATGGAAAACTCGCAATCGGGTGTGCTGAACCGGAAATCCGCCGCCAGCGCGATCTGCAGCGCGCCACCGTAGCAGCGGCCATGCACGACCGCGATCACCGGCACCGGCAGGCGCCGCCAGCACCAGGCAGCCTCCTGCGCGAGGTTGGTGGTCTTGATGCCGTACTTGAGGAAGATGCGCAGCGCCTTGCCGGGTTTGCCGAAGAACGAGGCCACGTCCAGGCCGGTGCTGAAGGCAGGGCCGTCGCCGCGCAGGATCACGGCGCGGATCGACCGGTCCTTGCGGATCCGGCGCGCGGTCTCGACCAGACCGACGAACATGTCGAAGTCCAGGCCGTTGTACTTCTCGCCGCGCGTCAGTGTGACGTAGGCGACCTGATCGCGGATTTCGAGGCTGACGCGCTCGTTCATGTCATCCCTTGAGCTTGGCGGCCAGCAGGCGGTTGACCTCGGCCGGGTTGGCCTTGCCGCCGGTGGCCTTCATCACCTGGCCGACGAAGAAGCCCAGCAAGGCCTCCTTGCCCGCGCGGTACTGCTCCAGCTGCCTGGGGTTGGCGGCCAGCACCTGGTCGATGACCTGTTCCAGCGCGCCGGTGTCGGTGATCTGCTTCAGGCCCTTGCTTTCGATGATGGCGTCGGCAGCCTGTTCACCTTTGGCCTCGCCGGCGCACATCGCCTCGAACACCTCCTTGGCGATCTTGCCGGAGATGGTGTTGTCGAGGATGCGTCGCAGCAACCCGGCCAGGGCGGCGGCCGAGACCGGCGACTGCGTGATCTCGAGGTTGGACTTGTTGAGGAAGGCCGCCAGGTCGCCCGTCACCCAGTTGGCGGCGAGCTTGGGCTCCTGGCCATTCAGTGCCTTGACGACACTCTCATAGTAGTCGGCCAGTTCGCGCGTGGCGGTCAATACGCCGGCGTCGTAGGCAGACAGCCCGTACTGCTTCACGAAACGGTCGCGCTTGGCGTCCGGCAGCTCCGGCATGCGCTGCCGCACCGCCTCGATCATGGCCGGCTCGATCACCAGCGGCAAAAGGTCCGGATCGGGGAAGTAGCGGTAGTCGTTCGCTTCCTCCTTGCTGCGCATGGTACGGGTCTCGCCGCTGTCGGTGTTGAACAGCCGGGTCTCCTGCACCACCGTGCCGCCGGACTCGAGCAGATCGATCTGGCGTTCGATTTCGTAGTTGATCGCCTTCTCGACGAAGCGGAAGGAGTTCAGGTTCTTGGTTTCGGTGCGGGTGCCGAACCTGGCCTCGCCGCGGCGTCGCACCGAGACGTTGGCATCGCAGCGGAAGCTGCCCTCCTGCATATTGCCGTCGCAGATCTCGAGGTAGCAGACCAGCGCATGCAGCTTCTTGAGGTAGGCCACCGCCTCCTTCGCCGAGCGCAGATCGGGTTCGGAGACGATCTCCAGCAGCGGCGTGCCGGCACGGTTGAGGTCGATGCCGGAAGCGTTGGCGAAACCTTCGTGCAGCGACTTGCCGGCGTCCTCTTCCAGGTGCGCGCGGGTGATGCCGATGGTCTTGCTGCTGCCATCCTCCAGCGCGATCGTGAGCCGGCCTTTGCTCACTACCGGCAGCTCGTACTGGCTGATCTGGTAACCCTTGGGCAGGTCCGGGTAGAAGTAGTGCTTGCGCGCGAACACCGAGCGCGGCGCGATATGGGCCTCGGTGGCAAGCCCGAAGCGGATCGCCATGTTCACGGCCTCGGCATTCAGCACCGGCAGCACGCCGGGCAGGCCGAGGTCCACGGCGCAGGCCTGGGTATTGGGCGGCGCGCCGAAGGCGGTCGAGGCACCGGAGAAGATTTTGCTCTTGGTCAGCAGCTGGACGTGCACCTCCAGCCCGATGACCGCTTCCCATTCCATATTGTTCGCTCAGAAGGAAGAAATGGACAGGATAGACAGGATTTCCAGGATTAACAGGAAAGAATTCCTTCTTTCAAAGCGGAAGTTCCGAATCCTGTAGGTCCTGTTCATCCTGTTATCCTGTCCATTCTCTCGCATGCTTACTCAAATCCCGGCGGGCGGCGAGTATGCCAGTCGGTCGCCTGCTGGAAGCGGTGCGCGGCGGCCAGCAGGCGCGCCTCGTCGAAGTGCTTGCCGACCAGCTGCAGGCCGACCGGCAGCCCGGACACGAAGCCCGCCGGTACCGACATGCCCGGCAGGCCGGCGAGGTTCGCAGGAATCGTATAGATGTCGTTGAGGTACATCGCCACCGGGTCGTCGAATTTGTCGCCCAACCCGAAGGCCGGCGCCGTGGTGGTGGGACCGAGAATCAGGTCCACCTGCTCGAAGGCACGCTTGAAGTCGTCGGCGATCAGCCGGCGCACCTGCTGCGCCTTGAGGTAATAGGCGTCATAGTAGCCTGCCGACAGCACGTAGGTGCCGATCATGATGCGGCGCTGCACCTCGCGCCCGAAGCCCTCGCCGCGTGTGCGGGTGTACAGATCCATCAGGTCTTTCGGACTCTCGCAGCGATGGCCGAAGCGCACGCCGTCGTAGCGCGCGAGGTTGCTGGAGGCCTCTGCCGGCGCGACCACGTAGTAGGTCGGCACCGCCAGTGCCGTGTTCGGCAGGCTGATCTCGCGGATGTCCGCGCCGAGCGACTCAAAGACCTTGACGGCCGCCTCGATCGCCGTACGCACACCAGGTTCCAGCCCTTCCGCGAAGTACTCCTTCGGCAGGCCGATACGCAGGCCCTTGATGGAATGCCGGTCCAGCTCCGCGGCGTAGTCCGGCACCGGCACGTCCAGGCTGGTGGAATCGCGCGGGTCGAAGCCGGCCATCGCCTGCAGGACCAGCGCGCAATCCTCGGCGCTGCGCGCGAACACGCCGCCCTGGTCCAGGCTCGAAGCGAAGGCGATCATGCCGTAGCGCGACACGCGCCCGTAGGTCGGCTTGATGCCGGTGATGCCGCACAGCGCAGCCGGCTGGCGGATCGAGCCGCCGGTATCGGTACCGGTGGCCGCTGGCACCAGCCCTGCGGCCACCGCCGCAGCCGAGCCGCCGGAAGACCCACCCGGCACCTTGGCGCGGTCCCACGGATTCTTCACCGGGCCGTAGAAGCTGGTCTCGTTCGACGAGCCCATGGCGAACTCGTCCATGTTGGTCTTGCCCAGCATCGGCATGCCGGCGGCGTTGAGCCTTTCGACCACCGTGGCATCGTAGGGCGCGATGAAGCGCTCCAGCATCTTCGAGCCGCAGGAGGTCTTCACGCCCTGCGTGCAGAAGATGTCCTTCTGTGCCAGCGGGATACCTGCCAGTGGCCCGGCCTCGCCCCGGGCCAGGCGCGCGTCGGCCGCATCGGCCTGCGCCAGCGCCTGCTCCGCGCACACGGTGATGAAACAGTTCAGGCCATCCTGCGCGCGCGGGTCGTGCGTGGCGATGCGCTCGAGGTAATGGCGGGTCAGTTCACGACTGGACAGCCGGCGCGCACGCAGTTCCGCGGCCAGCTCCCGGAGGCTGAGGGTGTGCAGCATGGGCATCGGCTACTCGATGACCTTGGGCACGATGTACAGGCCGTTCTCGACCTGCGGCGCATGCGCCTGGAAGCGCTCGCGCTGGTCGGTCTCGGTGACCGCGTCCGGGCGCAGGCGCTGCACCACGTCCAGCGGATGCGCCAGCGGTTCCACCCCGGCGGTGTCGACGGCATTGAGCTTGGCCGCCATATCCAGAATGTCGGACAGATGGCGGACGTAGAGCGGCAGGTCGTCCTCGCGCAGGGCCAAGCGGGCAAGGCGGGCGACGGTACGGACCTGGTCGGGCTGCAGGCTCATCGGTGCTGGATCCGTTGCTGTACGGCTGCCGTGGGAGTGACGGCGGGTGCGCGGCGTAACGGCCGCGCGCACCCCGGAAAGCGGCACAAATTAGCACACTCTCGGCTTGCCCAAAACCCTTGCGGTTGGTATTGTTTGCGGCTGTTTTAGCCACCCTCCACCACCCACCGCCGTCCAGGCGAACAAGCAGGTTTCAGCCGCGATGTTCAACAGTTTCCGGGGCCTTTTCTTCAACGACATTTCCATCGATCTGGGCACGGCCAACACCCTGATCTACGTGCGCGGCGAAGGCATCGTGCTCAACGAGCCGTCGGTGGTCGCGATCCGCTCGGACGGGCGCGGCGGCAAGCGCATCGAGGCGGTCGGCGCCGAGGCCAAGCGCATGCTCGGCCGTACGCCGCACCACATCACCACCATCCGCCCGCTCAAGGACGGCGTGATCGCCGACTTCACCGTCACCGAGAAGATGCTGCAGCACTTCATCCGCAAGGTGCTCAAGCAGAGCGTGCTGCCCTCCTTCACGCGCGTGCTGGTGTCCGTGCCCTACGGCTCCACCCAGGTCGAGCGCCGCGCCATCCGCGAGTCCGCCCTGAACGCCGGCGCGCGCAAGGTTTACCTGGTGGAAGAGCCCGTGGCGGCCGCCATCGGCGCCGGCATCCCGATCGGCGAGGCGCGCGGCTCGATGGTGCTGGACATCGGCGGCGGCACCTCGGAGGTCGCGGTGATCTCGCTCAACGGCATCGTCTATGCCGAATCCGCGCGCATCGGCGGCGACCGCTTCGACGAGGCGATCATGGCCTACGTCCGCCGGCAGTACAACATGCTGATCGGCGACTCCACCGCCGAGCAGATCAAGCACACCATCGGCACCGCTTTCCCGGGCCCCGAGGTCAAGGAGATCGAGGTGGTCGGCCGGCACCTCGCCGCCGGCGTGCCGCGCAGCTTCACCCTCAACTCCAACGAAGTGCTCGACGCGCTGCAGGAGCCGCTGTCCGGCATCGTCAGCGCGGTCAAGACGGCACTGGAGCAGACGCCGCCCGAGCTGGGCTCGGACGTGGCCGAGCGCGGCATCGTGCTGTCGGGTGGTGGCGCGCTGCTGCGCGACATCGACAAGCTGATCAGCGAAGAGACCGGCCTGCCGGTGATCATTGCCGACGATCCGCTGACCTGCGTGGCGCGGGGCGGCGGCATGCTGCTGGAGATGATGGACCAGAAGACCGGCCAGATGTTTGCGGTCGAGTAAGGCCTGGCCCGCGTGCCCCACCGAGAGCCGGCCCGACCGGCTCTCGTCGTTTGGAGAGAGCCGCAACGCCTGGCCGCCGCCTGCCCGGTGCAGAAAACTTCTTGCGCTGCAAAGGGTTTGGCACTATTCTGCACAAAATTTAACCAGCGCGGGTCGGGTCGCGATTCGACCGCTCGGGGTGCGGTGCGAGGGGCATTGAGTACGTGGGCCGCTTAGAAAGCAAAGACGTCAGTCCGCTCTTTCCCAAGGGCCTGTCGATCCAGGTCAAGGCCAGCCTGTTCGTCCTGCTGTCGCTGACGCTGATGTTCGTGGACCAGCATTTCGGCGTGCTACGGCCGCTGCGTGTCGGCCTGCAAGCCCTGAGCTGGCCAGTGGAAGCGCTGGCGCAGGTTCCACAGGGGCTCAACCGGCTGGCCTACAACCTGGCCTCACGCAGCGCGATCCTGCGGCAGAACGAGGCCCTGCAGCGCGAAAACCTGCTGCTCAGCATGCGCCTGCAAAAGCTGGTGGCGCTGGAAGCCGAGAACCGCCGCATCCGCAACCTGCTGCAGTCCGCACGCCGGCTAGACGAGCGTATGCTCATCGCGGAAATCGTCGCCACCAGCCCGGACCCCTATCGACATTACCTCAAGCTCAACAAAGGCAGCGTGGACGGCGTGTTCATCGGCCAGGCGCTGATCGACGCACACGGCATCATGGGGCAGATCACCGAGGTCTACCCGCTCACCTCGGTGGCGCTGCTGATCACCGACCCCAACCATGGCATTCCGGTAGAGATCGCGCGCAATGGGCTACGCACCATCGCGCACGGCGAAGGCGGCGGCAGCCTGTCGCTGCCCTATCTGCCCAGCAACGCCGACATCAAGAGCGGTGATCAGCTGATTTCCTCCGGGCTGGGCGGGCGCTTCCCGGCCGGCTACCCGGTCGGCACGGTCACCGCCATCTCGCACCAGGCGGGCGAGCATTTCCTCAGCATCTCGGCCACGCCGGCCGCGCACATGGACCGCGGCCGCGAGGTCCTGCTGGTCTGGCAGGCTCAGGAACCGGCCGCCTTCTCCGCTACTCCGCCGAC
>DATLYR010000229.1 GCA_035574475.1 Nevskiales bacterium
CCCCGCCTGCCGTTCGCGTAGATAGACGTTCAGGATCTTCCCGATCGCGCCGACCACGTCCTGGCGCGAGATCGAGGGCCCGATCTTCTCGCCGAGCGCGGCGTCGTTGGACGAGCTGCCGCCCAGCATCAGCTGGTACCACTCTTCCTTGATCTCGTGCTTCTGGCCGTCGATCACGACCTTGCGGATCTTTTCCACGCCCAGGATGCCGATGTGGCCCACGCTGTGGTGGCCGCAGCCGTTCATGCAGCCGGACATCTTCACTTCGATCTCGCCCAGATCATAGACGTAGTCCAGGCTGTCGAAGCGCTCGTTGATTTCGGCAGCGACGCCGATCGAGCCGGCATTGGCCAGCGAGCAGAAATCCAGGCCCGGGCAGCAGATCATGTCGGTCAGGGTGCCGATGTTGGGCGTGGCCAGGTTCAGGCGTCGCAGTTCGCCCCACAGCCCATACAGATCGGCCTGTTTCACGTCGGCCAGCACCAGGTTCTGGTTGTGAGTGACACGCACCTCACCGAAGCTGTAGCGATCGGCGAGGTCCGCGATCGCATCCATCTGCTCGTGCGTGCAGTCGCCGGGCGGGATGCCCGGCGCCTTGAGCGACACGAACACGGCCTTGTAGCCTGGCGCTTTGTGCGCGCGCAGGTTGTGTTTCGCCCAGCTGGCGAAGGCCGGGATTTCCGCCAGCCGCTGCGCGAAGTTGCGGTCGTTGGCGGCGGCGGGATCGTAGGCCGGCGGCACGAAATGCGCCTGCATGGCCTTGAAGTCGTCCTCCACCAGCGTCAGGCCCGGCGCGCCCTTGATCCTGGCCCACTCGGCCTCGACCATCTGCGTGAACTTTTCCGCGCCCAGCGCCTTGACCAGGATCTTGATGCGCGCCTTGTGGATGTTGTCGCGCCGGCCGAGGCGGTTGTATACGCGCAGGATGGCCTCGAGGTAGGACAGCAGGTGCTCGCGCTCGAGCCAGTCGCGGATGCGCACCGACAGGATGGGGGTGCGGCCCAGCCCGCCGCCGACATAGATCGAAAAACCCAGTGCGCCCTTTTCGTTGCGCACCAGGCGCACGCCGATGTCGTGCGTCTGCATCGCCGCGCGCTCCTGCGCGGAGGCGCTGAAGGCGATCTTGAACTTGCGCGGCAGCCAGTTGAACTCCGGGTGGAAGGTGGACCACTGGCGCGTGATCTCGCAGTAGGGGCGCGGGTCCTCGATCTCGTCCGCGGCGACGCCGGCGAGGGGGTCCGTGGTGATGTTGCGGATGCAGTTGCCGCTGGTCTGGATGGCGTGCATCTCGACACTGGCGAGCTCCGCCAGGATGTCCGGCACGCGTTCCAGTTCCGGCCAGTTGTACTGGATGTTCTGGCGAGTGGAGAAATGGCCGTAGCCTTTGTCATAGGTGCGTGCGATATGCGCCAGCATGCGCAGCTGCTTGGAGGACAGCAGGCCATAGGGGATGGCCACGCGCAGCATGGGCGCGAAGCGCTGCACGTACAGCCCGTTGCGCAGGCGCAGGGCGCGGAACTCGTCCTCGCCCAGCTCACCGGCCAGGAAGCGCCGGGTCTGGTCGCGGAACTGCGCAACGCGCTCGTTGACCAGAGTCTGGTCGAAACTGTCGTAGCGATACATCGTGGACCTGGTTTACCGCCCTTGGGCGCCGTCAGTGCAAGCTTGCTGCAGACCGGTGCGGATCATCCGCGCGCAAGATACCGCTAAAGTCTTATAAGCAAAAGGAATTAATCTATCTAAGGATATGAAATTATAGCGGAATGCGCTCCTCAGGCCTACCAATGGCCGCCCGGCCCGGGGCTAGCGCCTGGCCAGCCGGCCGCTGATCTCGGCAAGGATCGCATCGCGTTCCTCGCGGGTGTGGGACTGGGCCGCCCGGTCGACCACGGCACGGGTCAGGTGCGGCGCGAAAATCTCTATGAAGTCATACATGTAGCCACGCAGGAACGTGCCGCGCCGAAAGCCGATGTGGGTCGTGCTGTGGCTGAACAGATGGCTGGCGTCCAGCGCCACCAGGTCGGCGTCCTCTTTTGGATCATAGGCCATGCTGGCCACGATACCGACGCCCAACCCGAGCCGCACATAGGTCTTGATGACGTCTGCATCCACCGCCGTCAGCACCACGTTGGGATGCAAGCCGCGGGCCTTGAAGGCCTGATCCAACTGCGAGCGACCGGTGAAACCGAAGGTGTAAGTCACGATCGGGTGTTCGGCGATGGCCGCGAGCGTCAGCTTGCCGGCGCGCGTCAACGGGTGCCCGGGCTTGACCAGCACGCTGCGGTTCCAGTGGTAGCAGGGGAGCATGATGAGCTCCTCGAAATGCTCCATCGCCTCGGTGGCGATGGCGAAATCCGCTTCGCCCTTGGCCGCCCACTGGGCGATCTGCGGCGGCGAGCCCTGGTGGATGTGCAGGGTGACGTTCGGGTACTTCTGCTTGAAGGCCTTGATGGTGGCGGGCAGGGCGTAGCGCGCCTGGGTGTGGGTGGTGGCCAGCGACAGCGATCCCCGGTCGGCTTGCTTGAACTCGCTGGCCACGTTACGGACGTTCTCGATGTCGCGCAGGATGCGCTCGGCGATCTCCAGAATGCGGGCGCCGGCCGGCGTGATCTCGGTCAGGTGTTTGCCGCTGCGGCTGAAGATCTGCACGCCCAGCTCCTCTTCCAGCAGCCGGATCTGCTTACTGATGCCGGGCTGCGAGGTGTGCAGCACTTCGGCGGCGGCGGTGATATTGAGGTTCTGGCTGGCAACGGCCTGTATGTATCGCAACTGGCGCAGTTTCATGGCTGCTCTTTTATGCGAAATCGTTATTAAAGTATAGACTTAAGTCTAAAGTTTACGCATAACGATCGAGCTATGCTCCGCAACGGGCCGTTGCGCTGCTGCGGTGTGAATATTGCTTCAAGGGCGCTATGCACTACCTGCCGGTTTTTCTCAAGATCCGTGACGGCGACTGTCTGGTGATCGGGGGCGGCGAGGTGGCGCTGCGCAAGATCCACCTGCTGCAGCGCGCCGGCGCGCGCATCACCGTCGTGGCTCCGGCGCTGTGCCCTGGCGTGCAAGCGCTGGTCGAGGATGGCGCCGTGCATCATTGGGCCGGGCCCTACGAGCCCGCGCTGCTCGATGGCCGGCAGCTCGTCATCGCCGCCACCGACGACCGCGCCCTGAACCGGCAGGTGTCGGAGGACTGCCGCGCGCGCCACGTCCCGGTCAACGTGGTGGACGACCCGGCGCTGTGCAGCTTCGTGACGCCGTCGATCGTCGATCGCTCGCCGGTGATCGTGGCGATCTCCAGCGGCGGCGCCGCGCCGGTGCTGTCGCGGCTGTTGCGCGCGCGGCTGGAGTCCAGCATTCCCGCGGCCTTCGGCCGGCTGGCGCTGTTGGCCGAGCGTTTCCGCGCGCGGGTCAAGCAGCAGCTGCCGCAGCCGCGCCAGCGGCTGCGCTTCTGGGAGCGCGTGTTCGGCGGCGGCATCGCCGAGCACGTGCTGGCCGGGCACGAGGCCGCGGCCGAACGCGAGCTGGAGGCGGCGCTGGCCGAGGCCGCGCGCGGCGCCGCGCTGCCGCCGCAGGGCGAGGTGTACCTGGTCGGCGGTGGACCTGGGGATCCGGATCTGCTCACTTTCCGTGCCTTGCGCCTGATGCAGCAGGCGGACGTGGTGCTGTACGACCGCCTGATCTCGCCGCGGGTGCTGGAGCTGGTGCGACGCGATGCCGAGATGATCGACGTCGGCAAGCAGCGCAGCCGGCACACCTTGCCGCAGGAAGACATCAACCAGCTGCTGGTGCGCCTCGCCCGCGAAGGCAAGCGCGTGTTGCGGCTGAAGGGCGGCGACCCCTTCATCTTCGGTCGCGGCGGCGAGGAGATCGAGCAGCTGACGTCAGCCGGCATCCCGTTCCAGGTCGTACCGGGCATCACCGCAGCCTCCGGCTGCGCATCGTATGCGGGCATTCCGCTGACGCATCGCGACTACGCGCAGTCCTGCCAGTTCGTCACTGGGCATCTGCAACAGGGCGGCGAGCTGAAGCTGAACTGGCGCTGCCTGGCCGAGCCCGGGCAGACGGTGGTGTTCTACATGGGACTGAACGCGATCGACATCATCTGTCGCGAACTGCAGACGCACGGCCTGCCCCCGACCCATCCGGCGGCGCTGGTGGAGGAAGGCACCACCCCGCGCCAGCGGGTGGTGATCGGTACGCTGGCCGATCTGCCCGAGCGGGTGCGCGCGGCCGGCGTCGGCGGGCCGAGCCTGATCATCGTCGGCGAAGTGGTCCGGCTTCACGCGCGGCTGCGCTGGTTCGAGGGTGCAGCGGGTTAGGTCTCACTCCGGGTCGGGCAGGTGGACGGGATCGCTCTGTGACTTCGGGGCTGCTGCCGCAGCCGCGTCGCGCGCTGCGGCCTTGCTTCTGGCGTCCGCGGCCTGGTGCAGCACGCGCTGCGGGTAAGGGATCTCGATGCCGTGTCGCGCGAATGCCGCCTCGATGGCCAGGTACATGTCGTTGGCCACCTGTAGCCGCTGCGTGAAGTTGCTCACCACCGCGTAGATCGCGAAATTGATGGCGCTGTCGCCGAAGCCTGTACAGAACACCGACGGCTGGGTCTGGCTGTTGTTGAGCACGTCGGGATGCGAGCTGGCGATATCGCGCAGAATGCGGCCGACCAGGCGCAGGTCGCTGCCGTAGGCGACGCCCACCTCGACCTTGACGCGTCCGTAGCTGTCGTTGCGCATCCAGTTGATGACGCGCCCGGAGATCAGATCCGAGTTGGGCACGATCACGCTGCGGCGGTCCAGGGTCTCGATCTCGGTGGAACGGATGCTGATACGCCGCACGTAGCCCTCGGTGTCGCCGACACTGACGAAGTCCCCGGTGGCGATCGGACGCTCGAACAGCAGGATCAAACCCGACACGAAGTTGTTGACGATGTTCTGCAGGCCGAAACCGATGCCGACCGAGAGCGCACCGGCAATGATCGCCAGCTTGGTCAGGTCGAGTCCGGCTGCCGACAGGGCGATCAGCACCGAGACGAGAAAGCCGGCATAGCCGAATACGGTGGCCGTGGCCTCGCGTCCGCCGCGGTCGAGGTTGCTGGCCGGCAGCCAGCGTTTCTCCAGCACCTCCTTCAGGCGGCTGAAGACCTGCAGCAGCAGCGCGAAGAGCAGCAGCGCGATGATGATGCGGCTGGGCGTGATGTACAGTCCGCCGACGCGAAAACCTCCATGGAAGGCGAGATACAGCTGCTGGAACAGGCTGTCGGGCACACCCCAGAGCTTCATCAGCAGCAGCGCATAGCCGGTCCACAGCCCCAGCACGAGCAGGATGCGCAGCGTCGAGAGCCCGGGAAACTTCTGCCCGTCGGCCAGACCCACGGCGCCGCGCAGCCAGCGCTGCCAGCCGAACTTGCCGCGGTCCAGTCCCAGCGCCAACTCGGCCAGCATGCGGTGCAGGATCCAGGCCAAGGCCGTCAGCAGCGCACTGCCGACAATGCCACGCAGCAGATAGGTGCTCAGCCCGCGATAGCCCAGCCATTCCGTCGCCAGGCTGGTGACCAGCAGCAGCGCCAGCAGGCCGCGCACGCGCCGGCTGGTTTTCTCCATGTCCGGCAGGCGGCCCAGCAGCCACACGAACCACAGCAGATTGAATACGAACAGAGTCAGCAGCAGCCCGCGCGCGAGCTGACGCTCGGCCACCGGCAGATGCAGAACCTGTAAGCTGGCGTAGTAAATCACGCCGACAAGACACAGCAGACCGAGCACACGTAGCCGGCGTGCCATGGCCTGCGCCAGCTCTTGCGGCAGCAGCAGCGGCGACGGCAGCTGGCGCAGCGGATGCAGCAGCACGCGCACGCCGAGCATGAAAGCGAGGAACGCGGTCAGGCTGTAGGTCACGTAGGCCCAGAAGCGGAAATCGTCGGGTTTCTCCGGCACCAGCAGGAAGAACACCGAGCCGGCCGCCGTGGCCAGCAGCCACGGCAGGTAGTAGGCCAGTGCCACGGTGAGGGACTGCAGCAGGATGCTGGTGAAGTCGTTGTCCGTGCGGTGGCCGGCGCGCCGCAGGAGCCAGCCGCGCAGCAGCCAGCCCGGCAGCATGGCCAGCAGCATGACACCGGCGAGCGCCAGCAGGCTGCGGACGCCCAGCGCCAGCAGGCCACGGTACTGGTCGAGCAGGCCCGCGGCGTAATCCAGCCAGGCCGAGGGATCCTGCAGATTGGTCGCGGTTACGCGCAGCAGGTCGGTGCCGGGCACGAACAGTTTCTGACGCAGGAACTCGCGTCGCCGCGCCTGGATTTCCTCCCCGATCGCCGATGCCTCTTCGAGCAGCACGCGGCAGGCGGCGAGCTCCGACTTGGCCTGCGCCTGCTGATGTTGAAGGCTCGCACGCTGCTCGCTGACCAGTCCGCTCTCGCCAGCCACCGGCTCACCGAGGCCGTCCAGCTCGGTTTCCAGCGCGAGCACGCGTTGCTCGAGGTCGCGCACGCATTTCTGCAGCCTTCCGGTCAGCCGTGTGGAATCCTCGGCCAGCGACTGCAGCCCGTCGTGGCGACCGGCGTTGGCCTTGAGCAGGGCGCGCAGGGTGCTGACGCTTTCCTCATAGACCGGCAGCTCCTCCGCCGACTGCGCGTCAGCCTGCGGCAGCCCGCTGCCGCACAGAGCGAACAGCAGGCACAGGCGGGCGATGATGGCGCGCGCGCGTTGGCGCATGCAGATTCTCCGGGGCTCGGTGACGATGCGCCGCAGGATAGCATCCGCGCCGCGCGCTGGTTAAGCTCTGCGCGCCTGACCACGGGACTGCCATGTCGAAAACCTCCCTGCACTGCGGCCTTGCGCTTCTGTGCGCCACCATCATGCCGGTCACCGTCGCCGATACACGGCCGGAGAATGCTGCGTCCGCCGTGTATGGCGGCCTGCCACGCACGCAGGGCTTTGCGCTGCACACCTGGACGCGCGTCCTGGAGAACCGCGGTTTCACCGTTGGCTATTCGGAATGGCGTCGCAACCCGCTCTGGGTGGCCTACCATGCGCGCCCGCTGCAGCGACGGCGCCCTTACCGGCGGCCCGAGTCCTTCGAGGTCGATCGCAGGACGCTGGCACGCGTCGCACCGCAGGATTACGCGCGCAGCGGTTATCAGCGCGGCCACCTCGCGCCGAGCTGGCTGATCGCGCAGCTCTACGGCTGGCAGGCCCAGCGCGAAACCTTCCTGATGAGCAACATCACGCCGCAGCGGCCCGGACTGAACCAGAAACTCTGGCAGCGGCTCGAGGAGGCGGAGTCGGACCGCTTCGCGCGCTGGTTCGAGGGTGTCTGGGTCATCACCGGACCGGTGTTCGGTCAGCCGCTACGTCGCCTGCGCTCCGGCGTTGCCATCCCCGAGGCCTTCTTCCGGATATACGTGGACGAGGATGCCGCAGGACACCCGCGTGTGCTGGCCTTCCTGGTGCCTCAGGATGTCAGCGGAGACGAGGCGCTGGATCGCTTCTTGACGACCGTGGACGTCATCGAGTCGCGCACCGGGCTCGATTTTCTGCCGGCGCTGGAAGATGGCCTGGAGGCGCAGTTGGAGTCAGCGCCGCCCGACACCGCGCATTGGCGCCTGCACGAGATCTGCTGCTTGCCGCCCCGGTACTGAGGAACCTCGGATCAAATCCCGCGCGAGGCACACCGCGCCATCACGGGCATTGGGAAGCCTTCTTCGAAGCGGCTAGGCCCGGTGAGCCGAGGAGACGCGCTGGTCCAGGTCACGGCTGCGCAGGCGCTTCTGGATGCTGCGCTGGATGCCGGCGGCATCGAGGCCGAGATCGGCCAGCAGCTCTTCACGGCCGCCATGCTCGACGAACTGGTCCGGCAGTCCCAGGTTGAGTACGGCGACGGTGTCGTGCTGCGCCAGCAGTACCTCGTTGACGGCGCTGCCGGCGCCGCCCATCACCACGTTGTCCTCGACCGTGACGATCAAGTCGTTCTCGTTGGCCATGTCCAGGATCATGGCCTCGTCCAGCGGCTTGATGAAGCGCATGTCCACTACGCTGGCGTCCAGGATCTCGGCGGCATCCAGGGCCGGTTTCACCAGCGCGCCAAAGGCGAGGATGGCAACGCGCGGCTGGCGGCGGCCGATGGCCTGACGGACGATGCGCGCCTTGCCCAGGGCCAGCGGTTTCGGATTGGGTTCGATCTCCACCCCCAGGCCACTGCCGCGCGGGTAGCGCACGGCGCTTGGCTGCTTGAGCGCCAGACCGGTGGTCAGCATGCGGCGACACTCGTTCTCGTCCGAGGGCGCCATGACCACCAGGTTCGGCAGGCAGCGCAAGAAGCTGAGGTCGAAAGCGCCGTGGTGGGTCGCGCCGTCGGGACCGACCAGTCCGCCGCGGTCGAGCGCGAACAACACCGGCAGATTCTGCACAGCGACGTCGTGGATCAACTGGTCGTAACCGCGCTGCAGGAAAGTGGAATAAATCGCCACGACCGGCTTCAGACCTTCGGCTGCGAGCCCGGCGCCGAGCGTGACGGCATGCTGCTCGGCAATGGCGACATCGAAGTAACGGTCCGGGAAGCGGCGCGCGAACTCGACCAGGCCGGAGCCCTCGCGCATGGCTGGCGTGATGCCGACCACCAGCGGGTCCTTCGCGGCCGCCTCGCACAGCCATTCGCCGAAGATTTCCGTGTAGCTCTTGCAGCCGCCGGATTTCTTCGGCATCTCGCCGGTCACGGGGTCGAAGCTGGTGACGCCGTGGTACTTGATCGGCTCGCGCTCGGCGGGCTCGAAGCCCTTACCCTTGATCGTGGCCACGTGCAGCAGGCAGGGGCCACGGTGATCCTTGAGCGCTTCGAACACCTCGATCAGCGTGGGCAGGTCGTGGCCGTCGAAGGGCCCGTAGTAACGGATGCCCAGGGTCTCGAAGAAGGCGCCGTCGGCGACGCCGAGGGCAGGGGTTTCACCCAGCGGGCGCTGCTCCAGCCGCCACTGCGCCGGCCGCTCGGCGACGGCCGCGCCGGTGGCGTCGGGCCGCCGGTAATCGCGGCCGGCCAGCACCCGCGCTGCATGGTCGCGCAGCGCGCCGACGTTTTCCGAGATCGACATGTCGTTGTCGTTGTAGACGATGATCACATCGAGCCCGAGACGGCCGATGTGGTTGAGTGCCTCGAAGGCCATGCCCGCAGTCATGCCACCGTCGCCGATCACGGCGACTACGCGACGCCTCTCCTTCTTGTGCCGCACCGCCAGGGCAATGCCGGCGGCGGCCGATAGCGAAGTGCTGGAGTGCCCGGCACCGAAGACGTCGTAGGCGCTTTCCTGGCGCGATGTGAACGGCGCCAGCCCGCCCTTGCGACGGATCGTCTCCAGCTGCGCGCGGCGACCGGTCAGGATCTTGTGCGGATAGGCTTGGTGCCCGACATCCCAGATCAGGCGGTCGTTGGGCGTATCGAACACGTAATGCAATGCCAAGGTGAGCTCGACGGTGCCGAGGTTGGCGGCGAAATGGCCGCCGACGCGGGCCAGGGTCTCGATCAGGTAGCGACGCAGCTCGGCGGCGAGCGGCTCGAGTCTGTCTTGAGGCAAGCGGCGCAGGTCACCCGGCTGGTTGATGTTGCCGAGCAGTTCGTAGCTGGGTGACAGGGTCATGCGCGGCGCTGCCTTCGGGGTCGCGGGAAAAGTATTCAATTATCCGCCGCATGGCAGTGAGCGGCAAGCCATGTTTGGCGCAGAGCGCTTCACGAGCCGCGCTGCACGATGTAACCGGCCAGCCAGCGTAAGGCATCGGCACGCGCGCCTAGCGGCCCCAGTGCCTCGATGGCCTCGTCGGCCAGCTGGCGGCAGCGCGCCTTGGCCGCTGCCATGCCGGCCACGGCCGGGTAGCTGGGTTTGTGCTGCTGCCGGTCTTTGCCCTGGGTCTTGCCGAGGGTTTCGGTATCGGCCTCTTCGTCGAGGATGTCGTCCTGGATCTGGAAGGCCAGGCCAATGGCCTGGCCGTAGTGATCGAGACCGTCGCGCCAGGCTGCCTCGAGTCGGTTAGCGGCCTGCACCGCCAGCATGACACTGGCCTGGATCAGGGCGCCGGTCTTGAGTCGGTGCATGCGCTCGACTTCGGCCACGGACAGGCGCCGGCCGATCGCGGCCAGGTCGATCGACTGCCCGCCGGCCATGCCCAGCGAACCGCAGGCTTCGGAAAGCTGCCGGATCATGGCGACGCGCTGGGTATCGGATACCTGCAGCGACGAGTCGTGGGCCAGTACACGAAAGGCCAGGGCTTGCAGCGCATCGCCGGCCAGGATGGCCTCCGCTTCGCCGAAGGCCTTGTGGCAGGTCGGCCGGCCGCGGCGCAGATCGTCGTTGTCCATGGCCGGCAGATCGTCGTGCACCAGCGAGTAGGCGTGGATCATCTCGACTGCTGCAGCGATACCGTCCAGCCTTGCGGGCTCGATATCGAGCGTTTCCCCGGTCGCGTAGATCAGGGTCGGACGCAGGCGCTTGCCGCCCCCCAGCACGGCATAGCGCATGGCCTGGTGCAGGCGCCTGGGCTCGCAGCCGACCGGCGGCAGCCAGGCGTCGAGCGCCTGCTCGACACGCGCAAGATACGCGGGTAGACGATCTGCGAAGGGCACGGTGGCGGCCCGCCTACTGGCCGTTGTTCTCGCCGTCGAAGTCTTCGAGGGCGGTGTCGCCGTTCTTCTGCACCAGCTGCTGCACGCGCAGCTCCGCCTGCTTGAGCTGCTGCTGGCAGGCGCGCGCCAGCTGGATGCCGCGCTCGAACTGCTTCATCGATTCCTCGAGCGGCAGTTCGCCGGACTCCAGGCGCTCGACCAGGGCCTCGAGCTCGGCCATGGCTTTCTCGAACTCGCTGACCCGGCTTTTTTTGTCGCTCATGGGATGAGGGGTATGTGAGTTGTTGCGCATTTTACCGCAGGCCCGTGGTCTTGATTATCCGGGCCCGCATCCAGTACCGTGCCTCTCTTCGTGCACTTCGTGCAGGACTGCGATTGTGTCCGCGATCGCACCCCATTATTGAAGTGCGACTCATTCCAGGATGCCATGGCTAAAACCTACGACGCGGCCGCAATTGAAGTCCTGAGCGGTCTCGACCCGGTGCGCAAGCGCCCGGGCATGTACACCGACACCCAGCGTCCCAATCACCTGGCACACGAGGTGATCGACAACAGCGTGGACGAGGCCATCGCCGGCTACGCGAAGCACATTTCCGTCACGGTGCACAAGGACGGCTCGATGACCGTCGAGGACGATGGCCGTGGCATGCCGGTGGACCTGCACCCGCAGCTCAAGAAGCCCGGTGTCGAGGTGATCCTGTGTACGCTGCATGCCGGCGGCAAGTTCTCGGATGAGAACTACCAGTTCTCCGGCGGCTTGCATGGCGTGGGCGTGTCGGTAGTCAATGCCCTGTCCAGGCATCTCGAAGTCTGGGTCAAGCGCGGCGGCAAGGAATACAACATGTCCTTTGCCCACGGCGAGCCGAAGTCGAAGCTCGAAGTGGTGGGCGAGGTCGGCCAGCGCAACACCGGCACCACGTTGCGTTTCTGGCCGGACCCGAAATATTTCGACAGCCCCAGGTTCTCCATCCCCAAGCTCAAGCACGTGCTGCGCGCCAAGGCCGTGCTATGCCCGGGCCTGCGCGTGCGGTTCATGGACGAGGCCAGCGGGGAGAGAGCCGAGTGGTACTACGAGGATGGCCTGCGTGATTACCTGATGGAGTCTCTGCAGGGCTTGGATCTGCTGCCACGCGAACCCTTCGTGGGACGCATGCAAAGCGAGCGTGAGCAGGTCGAGTGGGCCGTGATCTGGTTGACGGACACCGGTGAGCCGGTCACCGAAAGCTACGTCAATCTCATTCCGACCGAGCAGGGCGGCACGCACGTCAATGGCCTGCGCTCGGGCCTGACCGATGCTTTGCGCGAGTACTGCGAGTTTCGCAACCTCCTGCCGCGCGGGATCAAGCTCGCACCCGAAGACGTCTGGGAGCGGCTGGCCTATGTGCTGTCGTTCAAGATGCACGACCCGCAGTTCGCCGGCCAGACCAAGGAGCGCCTCGGCTCACGCGAGGCGGCCGCCTTCGTCTCCGGCGTCGTGAAGGACGCCTTCAGCCTGTGGCTCAACCAGAACGCGCAGATCGGCGACGCCATCGCCCAGTTCGCCATCAGCAACGCACAGCGCCGGTTGCGCGCCGACAAGAAGGTGGTACGCAAGAAAGTAACCAGCGGGCCGGCGCTGCCGGGCAAGCTGGCCGACTGTGCCTCGCAGGATCTGTCACGCACGGAACTGTTTCTGGTGGAAGGCGACTCGGCCGGCGGGTCGGCCAAGCAAGCGCGCGACCGGGAATTCCAGGCGATCCTGCCGCTGCGCGGCAAGATCCTGAATGCCTGGGAGGTGGCCCACGACGAAGTGCTGGCCTCCCAGGAAATCCACGATATCGCGGTGGCCATCGGCATCGAGCCCGGCAGTCAGAATCTGGACGGCCTGCGCTACGGCAAGATCTGCATCCTGGCCGACGCCGATTCCGACGGCGCCCACATCGCCACGTTGTTGTGCGCCCTGTTCGTGCGTCATTTTCCGGCACTGGTGCAGAAGGGCCACGTGTTCGTCGCGATGCCGCCGCTGTTCCGCATCGACGTGGGCAAGGACGTGTACTACGCGCTGGACGAAGACGAGAAAAAAGGCGTACTCGATCGTATCAGCGCCGAGGGCAAGAAGGGCAGAGTGACGGTGACACGCTTCAAAGGGCTGGGCGAGATGAACCCGATGCAGCTCCGTGAGACCACCATGGCCCCTGACACGCGTCGGCTCGTGCAGCTGACGCTGGAAGCCGGCGACGATACGCACACATTGATGGACATGCTGCTGGCGAAGAAGCGGGCCGCCGACCGTAAAGAGTGGCTGGAAACGAAGGGCGACCTCGCCGAGGTATAGACATGCAGGACACCACTATCGAACGCCTGCCGCTCGGCAAATTCACCGAGAAGGCCTACCTCGATTACTCGATGTACGTCATCCTCGACCGTGCGTTGCCGCATATCGGCGACGGGCTCAAGCCGGTACAGCGCCGCATCGTGTATGCGATGAGCGAGCTGGGCCTGTCCGCGGCCTCCAAGCACAAGAAATCGGCGCGCACCGTGGGCGACGTGCTCGGCAAGTATCATCCGCACGGCGATTCGGCCTGCTACGAGGCGATGGTGCTGATGGCGCAGCCGTTCAGCTACCGCTACCCGCTGATAGACGGGCAGGGCAACTGGGGCTCACAGGACGACCCCAAGTCCTTCGCCGCCATGCGCTATACCGAGGCACGGCTGACGACCTACGCCCAGGTACTGCTGAGCGAGCTGGACCAGGGCACCGCAGACTGGGTGCCGAACTTCGACGGCACGCTGGAGGAGCCCAAGGTCCTGCCGGCGCGCTTGCCCAACGTGCTGCTCAACGGCACCACCGGGATTGCCGTGGGCATGGCCACCGACATCCCGCCACACAACCTGCGCGAGGTCGCGGGCGCCTGCGTGGAGCTGCTGGAAAACCCGGACGCGAGCCTGCGCGAGCTGATGAAGCACGTGAAGGGGCCGGACTTCCCGACCGACGCCGAGATCATCACCCCGCGTTCCGAGATCATGCAGATGTACAGGGACGGGACGGGTTCGCTGCGCATGCGCGCGAAGTGGGAGAAGGAAGACGACGACATCGTCATCACCGCGCTGCCGTATCAGGTATCCGGCGCCAGGGTGTTGGAGCAGATCGCCGCGCAGATGCAGGCCAAGAAGCTGCCGATGGTGGAGGACCTGCGCGACGAATCCGACCACGAGAACCCGACGCGCCTGGTGATCACGCCGCGCTCGAACCGTGTGGACGTGGACGAGCTGATGAAGCACCTGTTCGCCACCACCGACCTGGAGCGGACCTACCGCGTCAACCTGAACCTGATCGGGCTCAACGGGCGGCCGCAGGTCAAGGGACTCAAGGCGCTGCTCCTGGAGTGGCTCGAGTTCCGCAAGGCCACGGTGAAGAAGCGCCTGCAGTGGCGCCTGGACAAAGTGCAGGCGCGCTTGCACATCCTGGAAGGCCTGCTGATCGCCTACCTCAACATCGACGAGGTGATCCGCATCATCCGCCGCGAGGACGAACCCAAACCCGTGCTGATGAAGCGCTTCAAGCTCAGCGATGCCCAGGCCGAGGCCATCCTGGAACTCAAGCTGCGCCACCTGGCCAGGCTCGAAGAGATGAAGATCCGCGGCGAGCAGGGCGAGCTGTCGCAGGAAAAGGACTTCCTGGAGAAAACCCTCGGTTCCAGCGCGAAGCTGAAGAAGCTGATCGGCGAGGAGATCCGCGCGGATGCGGAGAAATACGGTGACAAGCGCCGTTCGCCCATCGTCGAGCGGGAGGCCGCCGAGGCCATGGACGAAACCGCGCTGATCCCGACCGAGCCGGTGACCGTGGTGCTGTCGAAAATGGGCTGGGTCCGCGCCGCCAAGGGCCACGACATCGATCCCGCCGGCCTGTCGTACAAGGCCGGCGACGAGTTCCTGCAGGCGGCGAAGGGGCGCAGCAACCAGCAGGCGATCTTCCTGGACAGCACCGGCCGCAGCTATACGCTGCCGGCGCATACGTTGCCCTCGGCGCGCGGGCAGGGCGAGCCGCTCACCGGCCGGCTGGCACCGCCGCCCGGCGCGAGCTTCGCGGGCGTGATCGTGAGCGGCGGTGGCGAGGAACGTTGCCTGGTGGCCAGCCGCGCCGGCTACGGCTTCGTGTGCCGGGTGGAGGAAATGCTGTCGAACAAGAAGGCCGGCAAGAGCCTATTGAACGTGCCGAAAGGCAGCGGCGTGTTGCCGCCGGTGCCGTTGCCGGCCGGCGCCGGCAACCCGCATGTGGTCGCGGTCAGCAGCGCGGGGCGCATGCTGATCTTCCCGGTGGCGGAACTGCCGGAGCTGGCGCGCGGCAAGGGTAACAAGATCATGCAGCTGCGCGGCGACGAGACCCTCTGCGCCTGGTGCGTGCTGCCGGAAGGCATGGCCCTGAAGCTGTACAGCGGGCAGCGTCACATGACGGTCAAGTGGGCGGACCTGGCGCTTTATCACGGCGCGCGCGCCCAGCGTGGCCACGTGCTGCCACAGGGTTACCGGCGCGTGCATCACGCCGAGCCGGAGTCAGGCTAGACTGGTGCATCGGCGGGCTTGAAACTCCGTCCGGTCGCCCGCATCTAAGGGCCAGCGGTTGGAAATAACCCGTAAGGAGAGGACTCCATGAAGCGTGTGTTTCTGTTCTTGGCCACCAATCTGGCGGTCATCGTGGTACTCAGCCTGGTGGCCTCGCTGCTGGGCGTGAACCAGTGGCTGACGGCACAGGGTCTCAACTACCAGGCCTTGCTGGGTTTTGCTGCAGTGTTCGGCTTCGGCGGCGCCTTCATCTCGCTGGCGATCTCCAAGCCCATGGCCAAGTGGACCATGCGCGTGCAGGTGATCGAGCAGCCGCGCAATTCCGCCGAGGCCTGGCTGCTGCAGACGGTGCAGCGGCAGGCCCGCCAGGCAGGCATCGGCATGCCCGAGGTCGGCATCTTCCAGTCCCCCGATCCCAACGCCTTCGCCACCGGCATGTCGCGCAACAACGCGCTGGTGGCGGTCAGCACCGGCCTGCTGGAGAACATGAGCCAGGACGAGGTCGAGGCCGTGTTGGGCCACGAGATCAGTCACGTCGCCAACGGCGACATGGTGACGCTGACCCTCATTCAGGGTGTGGTCAACACCTTCGTGATCTTCATGGCGCGCGTGATCGGCTACATCATCGACCGTGCCGTGTTCAAGAACGAGCGCGGGGTCGGCGTCGGCTACATGCTGACCGTGCTGGTGCTGGAGATCGTGTTCGGTATCCTGGCCAGCATGATCGTCGCCTGGTTCTCGCGCCAGCGTGAGTTCCGCGCCGACGCGGGTGGCGCGCGGCTGGCGGGCGCCAACAAGATGATCAGCGCGCTCGAGCGGCTGAAGGCAGTGCATATGCCCTCGCAGCTGCCGCAGCAGATGCAGGCCTTCGGCATCAATGGCGGCATGAGTGGCGGCCTGCGCGCCCTGTTCATGACTCATCCGCCCCTGGATCAGCGTATCGAGGCCCTGCGCAGCGGCACCTACGCCCGCGCATAACCGCGGTCCCACAGGCAGTACAGGGGCCGGCGCGCGTGGTACGCGCGCCGGCTTTATTGCGGTCGTCAGGCCGTTTGTTGCGCCTGGGCGCTGGGCTCGGGCGTGAACTCGCCCTCGATGAAATGTACGCCCAGGGTCCAGAGCATGGCCATGGTCTGGGCATCGGTGACCTGTTTGGCGACGATGCGCACGCCCTTGTGGCGCGCCTGCTTGAGCGTCTCGCTGACCCGCTCGCTGGCCTTGGGGTTGACCAGCGCCTTGATCGCGGCCGCATCCAGCCGTACGAAGTCCACCGGCAGCTGTTCTATCAGCTGCGACGCCTGGGGGGAGGCACCGAAACGACTGATCGCGGTCCGGATCCTGAGCTTCTTCAGATCGCCGAACAGCTGTTTGGCCTGGGCCATGTGATCCAGCAGGCCGGTTTCGCTCAAGGTCAGGAACAAACCGTCCGGCCGCACCGGGTAGCCCTTGAGTGCCTTAAGCAGCCAGGGCAGGAATTTGTCGGTGCTGGTGATGGTGCTGTCGGACAGCCGGACGAACAGGCCATATTCCTGGTCGGAGCGCTGACGCGAGCCCATGGTCAGCAGCGCCTGGGTCACGACCCACTGGTCGATCTGTAGCATCAGGCCGTGGCGCTCGGCGATCGGCACGAACTCCGTGGCATGAACTTCCTCGCCCTTGTCGTCGAGCATGCGCACGAGGGCATCGAAGTAGTGACTGGATTCGCCTTCCAGATTGACGATGGTCTTGTAGACGAGGCGGAAGCGGTTCTGCTCCAGTGCGGCCTTGATGCGAGCCAGCCAGAGCTTTTCCTGCTGTTGCGTGCCGGCCAGCATGGGCTCGGTTTCAACATAGACCCCGCTGCCCTGGCGGCTCTGCAGGCTGATGATCTGCTGGCGTGCGTCGCGCAGAGTCTGCTGCGTATCGGAATGCCAGGCCAGCGGCAGTGCGGCGACGCTGACGGTCAGTGAGGCAGGCTGCGTCTTGTCGCCGAACACCTGCTTGCCGACGGCAGCCTGCAGGGCTTTGGCAGCCTGTTCCACCTCCTCCAGGTCTTTCCGCCCGCGACTCAGCACCACGAATTCACCGGCCGAGAATCGGAAGCCCTGGTCGCCGGGGCCGCAGGACTGCAACATGAACACGGCCAGTTCGTTGAAGACCTTGTCGGCATAGTCGAAGCCCAGGCGCTGTTCCAGCCGCTCCATGTTATCGACCCGCACGAACAGCAAAGCCGGCACGCCGGTCTGCTGGCCTGCGGTCTTGAGGGCCTCGTCCAGCGCGCCGTAGAGCGCCTGCCGGCCAGTGCTGCCGGAAAAAGCGGTGGCTACGGGTGCGGCGGCGACCGGTGCTGCCGCCGGCTTGGCAGCGGGCTGCTCGACGAATGCCAGCACCTCGATGCAGTTCTCATCGTCGATCTGGGTTGGCGTGAAGCGCAGGCTCAGGGGGAAGTGGCTGCCGTCGATGTTGAGGCCGCGGAACAGCAGCGGCGCCTTGTCGGGTTGTCCGCGGGCCACCTGACGCAGGTGTTGCTTGAGTTTCGGCCGGTCCTCGAGGTGGATCAGGTCCATCAGCGGCAGGCCTTCGACCGACTTGATGTCGGAGAACCCGAACAATTTGGCGTACGCGGGGTTGACCCGGATATGGATGCCTTCCTGCACGTAGGCCAGTGCCTCGGGGCTGTCCTGGAGCAGGCTTTCGTGGCGGGTCTCGGCCTGTTGCAGCCGGTTGTTGATCTCCTGCAGCTTGCGCAGCAGCTGGACGTGCTCCGCCTCGCGCAACACTACGGCCTGCAGGTGCTCCATCTGCTGCAGCGAGACGAGGTCGCGGGCGCCGGCGCACAGTGCCTGTGTGGTGCGGCCGACGTCGATGACGTCGTTCATCGCCACCACCAGGACGTGCCGCCGCTGCGCACGGCAGCGTTCGATCACGTCCTTGAGCCGGGCCTTGGGCAGGTTTTCACTGGCGCACAGAACCAGATCCGCCTGTGACAGCAGCGGATCGAGCTGGTCAAGTTCGCAGACCCAGTCGGCATGCACGCCATGGCCCGCATTTCGCAAATGGCTGCCAACCCGCTCTGCATCGTTGGGCGAGCCGGTGACGACCACCAGGCGTATCTGCATGCTTGCCGCCAATTCGGGCCTCCTGGCTCAATCGTACCTGCCGGCCATGGTCTCCCTGCACCTTACCACGCGACCGGCAGCTTGTTCGGTTCGCCTGCCTGTTCCTGCACCAGGCGGGGTACCAGATAGCCGGGCAGGCGCGCTGCCAGCGCGCGCATGATCCCGACCGCGCGGTCTTCAGCCACGTCGAAGTGCGCGGCGCCGCGCACCCGGTCGAGCAGGTGCAGATAGTAGGGCATTACCCGGCAGTCGAAAAGCCGTTCACTCAGTTCCGCAAGTATCCGCGCGTCATCATTGATACCGCGCAATAAAACCGACTGGTTGAGCAGGGTAATGCCGCTATCCGCCAGGCGCCGGAAGGCGCCGGCGACGGCAGCGTCGATTTCCTGCGCATGGTTGACGTGCACGACCAGCACGCGCTGGAGACGGCCGCGCGCCAGCCAGGCCAGCAGCGCCTCGTCGACCCGTTCCGGTACGACCACCGGCAGGCGCGTATGTACCCGCAGTCGGCGCAGATGGGGTATCCCGTCCAGCGCTTGCGCGAGATCGGCCAGCCGCCGGTCGGACAGCGACAGGGGGTCGCCGCCGGACAGGATGACCTCCTCCAGACTGGGATCCGAGGCGAGCGTATCCAGCGCCGCGCGCCAGCCGTGGCGTGAGGCATTGATTTGCTCGTACGGAAAGTGACGCCGGAAGCAGTAACGACAGTGCACGGCGCAGGCGCCGGTGGCGATCAACAGCGCGCGTCCCCGGTATTTGTGCACGACGCCGCCAGTGCGGATGGCGGCCAGGTCGCCGACGGCGTCCGTGGCATAGCCGGGCGCCTCGTCGAGTTCGCGGCGCAGCGGCAGCACCTGTTGCAGCAGTGGATCGTTGCGGTCGCGCTTGCGCATGCGGGCGACGAATCCCCGCGGCACCCGCAGCGGGAAGCCACTGGTCGCGGTCACCCGGTCGAGTTCCTCGTCCAGTTCAAGCAGCTGCAGCAGCTCGGCGGGGTCGCTAATGGCGTCGCGCAGCACCGCCTGCCAGGCGGCAGGCTGCAGCGGCGAAAGGGTCTGGGGTATCATTACGCGCCTTTTCGGGTCCTGCGTGCCAGTGTGCGCGCAAGGCTGCCGGAATTGTAGCCCATTGCCACTTGCCATCGGCCGGATTACCACCATGACGACCTACAGCACCAACCAGTTCCGCGCGGGCCTCAAGATCATCCTCGACGGCGATCCCTACACCATCGTCGAAAACGAATTCGTCAAGCCGGGCAAGGGCCAGGCCTTCAACCGCGTCAAGGTGCGCAACCTCAAGACCGGCCGCGTAATCGAGCGTACCTTCAAGTCCGGCGACTCGGTGGAGGGCGCCGACGTGATGGACGTGGAGATGCAGTATCTCTACGCCGATGGCCAGTTCTGGCACTTCATGGACCCGCAGAGTTTCGAGCAGCTGCAGGCCGACAAGACGGCGGTCGGCGATGCCGACATCTGGCTCAAGGAGCAGGACATGTGCACGATCACGCTGTGGAACGGCGTGCCGTTGCAGGTCACGCCGCCGAATTTCGTCGAACTCAAGATCGTCGAAACCGATCCCGGCGTACGGGGCGACACCTCCGGCGGCGGCGGCAAGCCGGCCAAGCTCGAGACCGGCGCCGTGGTGCGCGTGCCGCTGTTCGTGCAGCAGGGTGAGGTCATCAAGGTGGACACCCGCAGCGGCGAGTATCTCTCGCGCGTGTCCAAGTAAAAGCAAAGATTGGGCAGGATTTACGGGATAAAAGTCTTTCTGTTTCAGGAAGAAGCCGCGCCCGCTGATCCTGTTTGCCCTGCTATCCTGTCCACGAATCTTTTCGATTCATGAGCTGGCGGCCGTCAGCGACGCTCGAAACGCTGCAGGCGCGCGCCGCCCTGGTGGCGCGGATCCGCGCTTACTTTGCGCAGCAGGGCGTGCTCGAGGTGGATACGCCCATGCTGTCGGTGGCGGGTACGGTGGATCCGAACATCGACAGCTGGGCCGCGGATTCCGCCGCTTACGGGCGGCGATGGCTGCACACCTCCCCGGAATTCCCGATGAAGCGGCTGCTGGCCGCAGGCAGCGGGCCGATCTACCAGATCTGCCACGTGTTCCGCGACGGCGAGCGGGGTCGGCTGCACAATCCCGAGTTCACGCTGCTGGAATGGTATCGGCCGGGTTTCGACCCTCATCGGCTGATGGACGACATCGAGGCCCTGCTCGCCGCGACGCTGCCGGCGCCCCCGGCCGCGGCCGAGCGCATCTGCTATCGCGACGCCGTGCGCCGGGAAAGCGGCATCGATCCCTTCGCCACCGGCGCGGCGAGCCTGCGCCGGGGCCTGGCCGACCTCGGCGTGCGGGAGCCGGCAGGCCTGTCGGCGGCGCAGGCCGCGGACACCGATTTCTGGCTCGACCTGCTGATGGGCGAGGTGGTGGGGCCGAGGCTGGGTCGGGAGCGACCCTGCTTTATATATGACTATCCGGCCAGCCAGGCCGCGCTGGCGCGCATCCGGGACGGCGGCCCGCCGGTGGCCGAGCGCTTCGAGCTGTACTGGCAGGGCATCGAGCTGGCGAACGGCTTTCACGAACTGGGCGACCCCGCAGTGCAGCGCCGACGCTTCGAGGCCGACCGGAGCCGGCGCCTGGCGCGCGGCCAGCCGACGCCGCCGCTCGACCAAAAACTGCTGGCTGCGCTCGAGGCGGGCCTGCCGGACTGCGCCGGCGTGGCGCTCGGGCTGGATCGCCTGCTGATGCTCAGCCTGGGCTTGCCGACGGTGGCCGAAACCCTGGCCTTTTCCTTCGACCGCGCCTGATTTGGGCCGGGGCGGGCGCCAGCCGTAGCCGCCGTAACAGGCGCTAGCGGCCCAGGACGCGCCCGATCGCCTGGCCCATGCGCACGGGCGTATCCGTGCCCAGTTCGCGGGCCCATTCCACCGCGCGCGGCCCGAACAGCAGAATCACGGTCGAACCCATGTTGAAGCGGCCGAGTTCTGCACCGCGGGCCAGTGTGACCGCATGGCGGCCGGTGTCGGGATACACCGTGACATCGACGGCCTTGCGCGGCGGCGGTGTGATCTCGCCGGCCCAGACGGTTTCGATCGAGCCGACGAACAGCGCGCCGACCATCACCAGGGCCATCGGACCGGCAGCCGTATCGAACAGGCAGGCCACGCGCTCGTTGCGTGCGAACAGGCCCGGCAACGCGCGGGTGGTGGCCGGATTCACGCTGAACAGCCGGCCCGGCACATAGACCATTTCACGCAGGCGGCAGTCCAGCGGGGCGTGGATGCGGTGATAGTTGTAGGGCGCAAGATAAATGGTCGCGAAGCTGCCGTTGAGAAAGGGCGCGGCGCGCTGCACGTCGCCGCCGAGCAGCGTCGTGGCGTCGAAGGACTGGCCCTTGGCCTGGAAGATGCGACCGTATTCGACCCGCCCCAGCTGGTAAACGCGACCGTCCACCGGTGAAATCGGCACGCCGGGATCCGCCGGCAGCGGACGCGCGCCGGGTTGCAGGGCGCGGGTGAAGAAGTCGTTGAAGCTGCGGAACTGCGTCGGGTCCCTGATCTCAGCCTCGTCGAGACTGATGCCGAACCCCGCCATGAAGCGGCGGATCACCAGGTTTTTCAACCAGCCGATTTCCAGGCGCATGAACCAGTGCACCACGCGCGACAGCAGATGCGTGGGCAGGCAGCGCTGCAGGGCGACGAACAACCGGTCGCCGGGACTGGCGCCGTCTTGGGCGGGGGTCTGCATGGTGACGGATTCAGTGGCTGTGATGGGATTCGGATTCGGCGACGCCGGCGCGGCGCACCGGGGCTTCGACGAAGGTCTTGCCCTCGCCGCACTGCAGCCGGAGGTGCACCGTGTCTCCCGGCCGCAGGCGCTGGTCGGGTTTGTACAGCATGACATGGTCGCCGCCGGGCTCCAGGGCCACGCGGCCGTGCGCCGGCACGGCCAGCGTGGGCAGCGGTTCCATGCGCATGCGGTCGCCCTCGAACCACATGCGATGGAACTCGGCGCGGGCGAATGCCGGCGCGGCGACGCCGGTCAGGATCAGTTCGCGGCCGCCGTCATTGACCAGGGTCATGTAGGCAGCCTGCACCTCGGCACCCGGCGGCGCCTCCCGAACCCAGGGGTCCTCCACGCGCAGTCCGGCGCATTCCGGCACCACGGCGGCGCAATTCATTCCGAACAGCAGGCAGGCAATCTCGTTGACCATCCGTATGGCTAGCTCCGTAGCAGGCGGCGCAGGTCATCCACGATCGATGCGGCGCGCAGCGGTGGTGAGAAATAGGCCACGGCCTGGGCCTGCGGATTCAGCAGCACCAGCGCCCCGCTGTGTTCGACCGTGTAATCGCCAGCCTGGCCGACCGGCACATAGGTGTAGGGCATGTACAGACTGCCGGTGAGTTTTCGCAGCTCGGGCTCCGGGCCGGTGACGCCGAGGAAGGCCGGGTCGAAGTATTCGACGTAGCTTTTCAGCGCCGCAGGGCTGTCGTGCCGCGGGTCCACCGAAACGAACACCACCTGCAGCCCGTCGGCGGCCGGATGGTCTTCCTGGCGCAGCGCAGCGCTGACCGCCTGCAGCAGGCCCAGCGTGTTGGGGCAGATGTCGGGGCAGCGGGTGAAGCCGAAGAACAGCAGGCTCCAGTGTCCGCGCAGCTGTTCGGGCCCGAAGGCCCGCCCCTGGTGGTCGGTCAGGGTGAATGCGGGCAGGCTGCGCGGCTGCGGCAGCACGGTGGCGGCCTGCGCGTCGGGCAGGCGGCTGCTTGCCAGCCGCGATTGCTGCCAGGACCACAGCAGCACGCCGAGGATGAGCGAGGCCGCGGCAAAGCCGATGACGAGCAACACCTTGTTCATGGCGGCGGATTATCGCACAGGGGGCAGCGCCCCCGAGACCTGTACAATCGGCTCATGCCCGACACCGCCCGGCTGGCCCGTGAACTGCGCAGCGCGCGCGACCTCATCACCTGGGGCGCGAGGGAACTGGCACGTGCCGGCCTGCACTACGGCCACGGTACCGACAATGCCGAGGACGAAGCCATCCAGCTGGTGCTGCATGCGGCTGGCCTCGGCTACGACGCCAGCGACGCCGCGCTGGCGGCCGAGCTGCCGGAGGGCGCGCGCCGCCAGGCCATCGAGCTCATCGAGCGCCGCATCCGCGAGCGCAAGCCGGCGCCGTATCTCACTGGCATCGCCCACTACGGTGGCCTGAGCTTCGAGGTGGACGAGCGGGTGCTGATCCCGCGCTCCTCCATCCTCGAGCTGATCGAGGCGGGCTTCCATCCCTGGCTGACCGAGCAGGAGCCGGCGCGCATGCTGGATCTGTGCACCGGCAGCGGCTGCCTGGCGATCCTGTCTGCACTGGCCTTCCCGCATGCACGGGTGGATGCCACGGACATCTCCGAAGACGCGCTGGCAGTGGCGGCGGCCAATGTGCGACGGCATGGCCTGACCGATCGCGTGCAGCTGTACCGGGCCGACGTCTACGACGGCCTGCCGCCGGCGCAGTACGACCTGATCATCAGCAATCCGCCTTATGTGGGCGCGGACGAGATGGCGACGCTGCCGCCGGAGTACCGCCACGAGCCGCGCATCGCGCTTGAAGCGCCGGAGGAGGGGCTGGCGATCGTCCGGCGCATCCTCGAAGGCGCACTTGAACGCCTCACCGACAACGGCCTGCTGGTGGTCGAAGTCGGCAACAGCGAGGGCCCGGCCTACGAGCGCTGGCCGGACCTGCCGCTCACCTGGGTGGATTTCGAGCGCAGCGAGGGTGGGGTGTTTATAATCGGCGCCCAGGACTTGAAGCAATGGACAGGCTAGAGAGGATTCTCAGGATTAACAGGAAAACAGAACGTTATTACCTGTAGATCCTGACAATCCCATCCTTCCTGTCGCTATTTCCCGGATTGATCGGAATGTCTGGCAACAGTATTGGCCATCTGTTCGTCGTCACCAGCTTTGGCGAGAGCCACGGCCCCGCCATCGGCTGCGTGGTGGACGGCTGCCCGCCCGGGCTGGAACTGAGCGAGGCCGATCTGCAGCAGGACCTCGACCGCCGCAAGCCGGGCCAGTCGAAGTACGTCACCCAGCGCAAGGAACCGGACACGGTCCGGATCCTGTCCGGTGTGTACCAGGGGCGCACCACCGGTACGCCGATCGCGCTGCTGATCGAAAACGTGGACCAGCGCAGTTACGACTACGACAAGATCGTGGACGTGTTCCGGCCCAACCACGCCGACTACGCCTATGTACAGAAGTATGGCTTTCGCGACCCGCGCGGCGGCGGCCGCGCCTCGGCGCGCGAAACGGCGGTGCGCGTGGCCGCGGCCGGCATCGCGAAGAAGTGGCTGCGCGAACGTTACGGCATCGGGATCCACGGCTACCTGGCCCAGCTGGGCCCGATCCGCCTCGAAGTGAAGGACCTGGCGGCCGTCAACCAGAACCCGTTCTTCTGCCCGGACCCGGCGCGCGTGCCGGAGCTGGAGCGATTCATCGATAGGATCCGTAGCGAGGGCGATTCCATCGGCGCGCGGGTCAACGTGGTCGCGACGAATGTGCCGCCGGGATGGGGCGAGCCGGTCTACAGCCGGCTGGACGCCGATCTCGCCGCCGCGCTGATGAGCATCAATGCGGTCAAGGGCGTGGAGATCGGCGACGGTTTCGCCGCCGTCACGCAGAAGGGCAGCGAGCATCGCGACGAGATGACGCCGCAGGGTTTTCTGTCCAATCACTCCGGCGGCATCGCCGGCGGCATTTCCACCGGCCAGGACGTGGTGGCCAGCATCGCGCTCAAGCCGACCTCGAGCATCGCCATCCCCGGCAAGACCATCAACGTGAAGGGCGAGGCTGCCCAGGTGCGCACCACCGGCCGGCATGATCCCTGTGTCGGGATCCGCGCCACGCCGATTGCCGAGGCGATGATGGCGCTGGTGCTGATGGACCATGCGCTGCGCCACCGCGCGCAGTGCGGCGATGTCGTGCCGTCCACCCCGCGGATTCCCGCAATCAAGAAATAGAACAGGATGCTCGGGATTTCACAGGATGAGCAGGATAAAAGTCGCCTTGCTTCAAGAACGAACTCATCCTGCTCGTCCTGAAACATCCTGTTAATCCTGTTCTATTCTCGAATGCTCCGCTAATGTCGGCACCTCTGCCCTACGCCCGCCTGTCGGGCTTTTATTTTTTCTACTACGCCGCCATCGGCGCCTTCCTGCCGTACTGGGGCCTGTACCTGCAGTGGCGCGGCTACACGCCGCTGGACATCGGCATCGCCTCTGGCGCCTATTCCGGCGTGCGCATCATCGCGCCGCTGGCCTGGGGCTGGCTGGCCGATCACTGGCAGGTGCGGCTGCCGATGATCCGTATCGCCGCGCTGCTGGCGCCGCTGACCTTTGCCGTGCCGCTGGAGGGCGGGCAGCTGGCCTGGCTGGTCGTGCAGATGCTGTTGCTGAGTTTCTGCCTCAACGCCGTGCTGCCGCAGCTCGAGGTGCTGACGCTCAACCACCTGTATCGCCGCGAGGGTGACTATGGCGTGATCCGCCTGTGGGGCTCGGTCGGCTTCGTGCTGGCGGTGCTGGTGCTGGGTCCGGTTCTGGACCAGACCGGCCTGAAGCCGGTGCCGTGGCTGATTGCCGGCCTCCTGCTGGCCATGGGCCTGCTGAGTCTCAGCGTGCCGGATGCACGGGCGCAGGAAGAGCCGACCGGGTCGGCCGAGGGCCTGCTGCGGGTCATCCGGCGGCCCGAGGTGATTGCGCTGCTGGTGGCCTGCTTCCTGTCGCAGCTCAGCTTCGCGCCGTATTACAGCTTCTTCTCGCTGTACCTGGAGCAGCATGGCTACAGCAAGACCAGCATCGGCCTGCTGTGGAGCCTGGGCGTGATCGCCGAGGTGGGTGTGTTCGTCTACATGGCGCGGCTGCTGGGGCGCTTCGGCGCTCGCAGCCTCATGCTGTGGGCGCTGGGACTGACCGCGCTGCGCTGGGCATTGCAGGTGATCTTTGTGGACCAGCTGGCGATGCTTCTGCTGATCCAGTGCCTGCACCTGGCCAGCTTCGGCGTGTATCACGCCGTATCGGTGCACCTGATCCACCAGATGTTTCGCGGCCGCCTGCAGGGGCGCGGACAGGCGTTCTACAGCGCGGTCAGCTTCGGCGCCGGCGGCGCGCTGGGCGCGCTGCTGAGCGGCCACCTGTGGGAAACGCTCTCGCCGGATTCGGTGTACTGGATGGCGGCGGTATCGGCCGCGCTCGGCTGGTGGGTGGCGTGGCGGTGGCTGAAGCTTGAAACACCGGCGCGCAACGCCGCCTGACGCATTAGCGCAATGAGCCCAGCAGCGCTTCCGCCGCATTCGACAGGCTGCGGCGCTCGTGCCAGACCACACCCAGCCGGCGTGCCAGGCGTATCTCCGGCACTTTCAGTCTGACGATGGTTTCGTCCGCCATGGAGTCGGGCAGGGCGCTCCAGCCCAGGCCGATGCTGACCAGCATCTTCAAGGTCTCGAGGTAATTCGTCGCCAGCCGCACGCGCGGTTCCAGGCCGAGCGCGTTGAAGGCCTTTTTCACGATGCCGTGGGTGTAAGTCTTCTCGTCCGGCAGCAGGGCGGGATAGCCGGCGAGATTGCGCACGCCGATTTTTTTCTGCCGCGCCAGCGGATGGTTCGGCGCCACCACGATGCTCATCGGGTCGGGCCAGATCTCGCGCTGTTCCAGCCGCGGCAGCGGTTCGGGTGGCAGGGTGACGATGCCCAGTTCCAGTTTGCCCTGTTCTACCGCGAGGCAGGCCTCTTCCGAATCCATGAAATGGATGTCCAGGTCCACATCCGGATATTGGTGGACGTAGGCGCGCAGCACTGGCGGCAGGCGGTGCAGGCCGATGTGGTGGCTGGTGCCGATGGACAGCCGGCCGCTCACCCTGCCGGACAGGCGGGTCAGGGCCCGGCGGCTGTCCTCGATCTCCTGCAGTACGCGCCGGGCGTGGGGCAGCAGGGTCTGGCCTGCTTCGGTCAGGTGCACTTCGCGTCCGATGCGATCGAACAGGGGCCGGCCGAGCTGCGCTTCCAGCGCGGCGATACGCTTGCTGACTGCCGGCTGGCTCAGGTGCAGTGCCTCGGCAGCGCGGGAAAAAGATGCGGATTCAGCGACTTCGACGAAGGCCTTGAGGAATTGCGTGTCCATGGCGGCGGCCCTACAAATTCTATAATGGAATAGAATATATGAAAACGATTCATTTGAGTAATTGATGGAGACTGCCTAAACTTTGCTCACCTCAAAGGCAGTGGATACCGGCCTGCGCCGGTACGATGGACTTCAAAGCCATGAACGCCAGAACGCTGTACGACAAGATCTGGGACGACCATGTGGTCCGCGTGGATGAGAGCGGCACGGCGCTGCTGTACATCGATCGCCACCTGGTGCACGAGGTGACCAGCCCGCAGGCTTTCGATGGCCTGCGCATGGCCGGCCGCAAGCCGTGGAGGGTCTCGGCCAACCTGGCGGTGGCCGACCACAACGTGCCCACCACCCCGGACCGTACGCAAGGCATTGCCGATCCGATCTCGCGCGCCCAGGTCGAGGCGCTGGATGCCAATGCCGCGGAATTCGGCATCACCGAATTCCGGATGAACGACATCCGCCAGGGCATCGTGCACGTGATTGGTCCGGAGCAGGGCGCGACCCTGCCGGGCATGACCATCGTCTGTGGCGATTCGCATACTTCCACGCACGGCGCCTTCGGCGCGCTGGCCTTCGGCATCGGCACCTCCGAGGTCGAGCACGTGCTGGCAACGCAGTGCCTGCTGCAGAAGAAGTCGAAGTCCATGCTGATCAGCGTGGACGGGCAGGTGGCGCCGGGCATCACCGCCAAGGACATCGTACTGGCGATCATTGGAAAGATCGGCACCGCCGGTGGCACCGGCCATACGATCGAGTTCGGCGGCGAGGCGATCCGTGCGCTGTCCATGGAAGGCCGCATGACGGTCTGCAACATGAGCATCGAGGCCGGCGCGCGCGCCGGCATGGTGGCGGTGGACGACGTCACGATCGAATACGTGAAGGGGCGGCCCTTCGCGCCGAAGGGCGCGGACTGGGACAAGGCCGTGGCCTACTGGCGCACGCTCCATTCCGATGCAGGCGCGCACTACGACAAGGTGGTGCGCCTGAATGCCGCCGACATCCGCCCGCAAGTGACCTGGGGCACCTCGCCGGAAATGGTGGTGCCGGTGGACGCGCACGTGCCCGATCCTGCCGACGTGAGCGATCCGGTCAGGCGCGAGAGCATGGCGCGCGCCTTGCAGTACATGGGTCTGGAGCCGGGCACGCCGATCGAACAGATCCGCGTGGACAAGGTGTTCATCGGTTCGTGTACCAACTCGCGCATCGAGGACCTGCGCGCGGCCGCGCAACTGGTGAAGGGCAAGCGTGTCGCATCGAACGTCAAATTGGCGCTGGTGGTGCCGGGCTCGGGCCTGGTCAAGCGACAGGCCGAGGCCGAAGGCCTGGATCGCGTCTTCAAGGCCGCGGGCTTCGAATGGCGCGAGCCGGGCTGCTCGATGTGTCTGGCGATGAACGCCGACCGCCTGGAACCGGGCGAGCGCTGCGCCTCGACCAGCAACCGCAACTTCGAGGGCCGGCAGGGGCAGGGCGGGCGCACCCATCTGGTCAGCCCCGCCATGGCCGCGGCCGCCGCGGTGGCGGGACATTTCGTGGACATCCGGAAGATATAAAAGGCTCGCATATGAACGCGAATGTACGGGCAACTCGCTTATGGAAACCAAGTCGCTTATCCGCGTGGATTGGCGTTCATTCGCGGACTCTCGGGGATTTCGATCATGAAACCTTTCAACGTCGTTAACGGCCGGGTCGCGCCGCTGGACCGCAGCAACGTGGACACCGACGCGATCATCCCGAAGCAGTACCTCAAGTCGATCCGCAAGACCGGCTACGGCCCGTTCCTGTTCGACGACTGGCGCTACCTGGATGCGGGCGACCTGGGCGTGGACCCGGCCACCCGCCGGCCCAACCCGGCGTTCGTGCTCAACCAGCCGCGTTACGCCGGCGCCGAGATCCTGCTGGCACGCCAGAACTTCGGCTGCGGCTCCTCGCGCGAGCATGCGGTCTGGGCGCTGGCAGACTATGGCTTCCGCGTCGTGATCGCGCCGAGCTATGCCGATATCTTCTTCAACAACTGTTTCAAGAACGGCGTGCTGCCGGTGATCCTGGCCGAGGCGCAGGTGGACCAGCTGTTCCGCGAGGCGCAGGCGACCGAAGATTACCGGTTGACCATCGACCTGCCGGCGCAAACGGTCACCACGCCCGCGGGCGAGCGCTTCCATTTCGAGGTGGACGCCTTCCGCAAGCACTGCCTGGTCAATGGCCTGGACGACATCGGCCTGACGCTGCAGCACGCGGACGAGATCCGCGCCTACGAGGCCAAGCGCAAGCAGCAGGCGCCGTGGCTGTTCAGCTAGCACCGGCTTCGGGGCTTGTCGGAGCGAAGTAAAGCGCAGCCGAGCGGGAGCCCGAAGGGTGAGCGAAGCGAATCGAGGTACGAGGCGCAGGGGAGCCGAGACATGGCGAAGGCTCCCCAAGCGGCGGCGAGGCGAGCCATGAGCGGAAACAAGCCCGAAGCCGGGTGCGATTGGGAAATGAGAGATGACTAAAAAAATTCTGGTTTTGCCCGGTGACGGCATTGGGCCGGAGATCGTCGCGCAGGCCGTGGCCGTGCTCGAGCAGCTCAAGGCCAAGCACGGCCTCGACGTCGAGCTGGACCAAGCCCTGCTGGGCGGCTGCGCGGTGGACGCCACCGGCGAGCCTTATCCGGCCGAAACGCAAAAGAAGGCACGTGCCGCCGACGCGATTCTGCTCGGTGCCGTCGGTGGGCCGAAGTATGACGCGCTGCCGCGTGCACAGCGGCCGGAGCGCGGCCTGCTGGCGATCCGCAAGGACCTCGGCCTGTTCGCCAACCTGCGCCCGGCCACGGTGTTCCGGGAACTCGCGGCGGCGTCCTCGCTCAAACCGGAGCTGGTGGCGGGCCTCGACATCCTGATCGTGCGCGAGCTGACCGGCGACATCTACTTCGGCGAGCCGCGCGGCATCGAGACCCGCAACGGCGAGCGGGTCGGCTTCAACACCATGGTCTACTCGGAGTCGGAGATCCGACGCATCCTGCGCGTGGCCTTCGAAGCCGCGCGCCAGCGCGGCAAGCGCGTTTGCTCGGTGGACAAGATGAACGTGCTGGAGTGCACGCAGCTGTGGCGCGACGTGGCCGAGGAGGTCGCCAAGGATTATCCCGACGTGCAACTGACGCACATGCTGGTGGACAACGCCGCCATGCAGCTGGTGCGAAACCCCAGGCAGTTCGACGTGATGGTCACCGGCAACATGTTCGGCGACATCCTCTCGGACGAGGCCTCGATGCTGACCGGCTCGATCGGCATGCTTCCGTCGGCGTCGCTGGACGAGCACGGCAAGGGTCTGTACGAGCCGATCCACGGCTCGGCGCCGGACATCGCCGGCAAGGGCGTGGCCAATCCGCTGGCCACCATCCTCTCGGCAGCGATGATGCTGCGCTATAGCCTGGGCCGCGCCGACCTGGCGGGCAAGGTGGAGCAGGCGGTCAGCGCAGTGCTCGAGCGTGGCCTGCGCACGGCGGATATCGCCGCGCCGGGCGAAAAGACGGTGGGCACGGCCGAGATGGGCCGGGCGGTGGTGGATCTGCTGGTCTGAGATTTTCGGGTTCGTTATTGAGGTTTGCCGGAGGCAATGTGAACAGCAAGCAATTCGATGTCGCGGTCGTGGGCGCCACCGGTGCGGTGGGCGAGGTCATGCTGCAGATCCTGCACCAGCGCAAGTTCCCGGTGCGCAACGTCTATGCCGTGGCGAGCGAGCGCTCGGCCGGCAGCCACGTCGCCTTCGGCGACCGGCAGCTGAAGGTCGAGGACCTGGCGGAGTTCGACTTCTCCAAGGCGCAGATCGGCCTGTTCTCGCCCGGCGCCTCGGTCTCGGCCGTGTATGCGCCCAAGGCCGCGGCCGCCGGCTGCGTGGTGATCGACAACACCTCGCAGTTCCGCTACGAACCCGACATTCCGCTGGTGGTGCCGGAGGTCAATCCGCAGGCGATTGCGCAATACAAGAACCGCGGCATCATCGCCAACCCGAACTGCTCCACCATCCAGATGCTGGTGGCGCTCAAGCCCATCTACGACGCGGTCGGCATCGAGCGCATCAACGTCGCCACCTACCAGTCCGTGTCCGGCACCGGCAAGCCGGCGATCGAGGAGCTGGCGGCGCAGAGCGCGCAGATGCTCAACGGGCAGGGCCAGCCGCAGCCCAAGGTTTACCCCAAGCCGATCGCATTCAACGTGCTGCCGCATATCGATGTGTTCATGGACAACGGCTACACCAAGGAAGAGATGAAAATGGTCTGGGAGACCCGCAAGATCATGGGCGACGAGCGTATCCAGGTGAATCCGACCGCGGTGCGCGTGCCGGTGTTCTATGGCCACTCGGAGGCCGTGCACATCGAAACCCGGGAGAAGATCAGTGTCGACCGTGCCCGTGAGCTGCTGCGCAAGGCGCCGGGGGTGGTGGTACTGGACGAGCGCAAGGATGGGGGCTACCCGACCGCTCTGACGGAGGGCGCCGGGCGCGATGCCACCTACGTCGGCCGGATTCGCGAGGATATCTCGCATCCTCGCGGCCTGAATTTATGGGTTGTCTCCGATAACGTGCGTAAGGGCGCGGCACTCAACAGCATTCAGATCGCGGAGGTCTTGGTCAGGGACTATTTTTAGCGTATAAAGGGACTTACGACAGGCGGCGAGAGTCCGCCGTGGGAGGCCTGGCCTCGACAGGCCCGAGGGACAGTGACGATGCGCAAACGCGCACTGGCTGCGATTTTCTGCCTCGCATGGCTCGCTGACTCGGCTTGGGCCTTGGGCCTCGGCGACATCCAGGTTTATTCCGCCCTCAATCAGCCGCTGCGGGCGGAAATCCCGCTGTTCGCCGTCAAGCCGGGCGAAATTCCCCTGATCAACGTCCAGCTCGCATCCAGCGATGCATTCGCGCGGGCGGGCGTGGAGCGCTTGCCGGTACTGAATGACCTGCGCTTCCGCGTCGTCGAAGGTGCGTCCCCGGACCAGGCCGTGCTGCAGGTCACTACGCTGCAGTCGGTGCGCGAGCCTTTCGTGTCGATGCTGCTGGAGATCGATTGGCCCGAGGGCCGGCTGGTGCGCGAGTACACCCTGCTGCTGGACCCGCCGGTGATCGCGTCCGGGCAGGTTGCTCGACAGCCGCAGACCAGCTTCGGCGAGCCCCGCTCGCCCGGCGGCTATCCGGGCCTAGAGGAATCGCCGCCGCGTGCGACCGCAGCGGGCGGTGACGGGCGCAGCTACGGCCCGGTTCGGGCGCAGGAAACGCTGTGGAGCATCGCCTATGCGCTGCGCCCGGACGACAGCATCCCGATGAGACAGATGATGCAGGCCATCTACGAGGCCAATCCCGAGGCCTTCGACGGCAGCATCAGCCGCATTCGTGCCGGGAGCATGCTGCGCATCCCCCCCGCCGACGAGATTCG
>DATLYR010000230.1 GCA_035574475.1 Nevskiales bacterium
GGCGGCGGCTGGCGCCAGCCCGCCGTACACCTTGGGCTGGCGTGCGCCGGCGCGCAGCACCTCATAGACCAGGAAATTGATGGCGCGGTCGCGGTACTGGAAGGCGCTGCCGACCAGCTTCAGCCGGCGGTCATTGACCACCGTCACCTGCTCGTCTGGTTCCGCACCGAAGCGCACGCGCATGGTGAGGCGGATATCGAGCGGCTTTTTCTCGCGATGGCGAAAAAGTCTGGCCATTGCACCCTCCGGGATCCATCCACTCCCATGATAGACGGCGCGCCAAGCCTCGTCTAACCTCCGCGCAGCATCGCCGGAGGCCGCATGAAAAACGCCGACCACCGCGTCGTCTTCGCGCATGGCATGGAAAGCGCCCCCTGGGGCACCAAGATCACCGCCCTGGCCGCGGTCGCGCGCGCCAAGGGTTTCGAGCCGGAAAGCCCGGACTTCCGTCATACGATGGACTTCGACGAGCGCGTGCGGCACCTGCTGGCACTGAACCCGCGCTGCAACGGCAAGCTGGTGCTGGCCGGCTCCAGCATGGGCGGCTACGTGGTCGCCCACGCCTGTGCACAGCTCAAGCCCGCGGGGCTGTTCCTGATGGCGCCGGCGCTGTATTTCGAAGGCTACGACGCGGAACCGCAGCACTGCCCTGAGCTGACCTGTATCGTGCACGGCTGGAAGGATGACGTGGTGCCGGTGGAGCGTGCCTTGCGCTTTGCACGCGGCCGCCGGGCCGACCTGCACCTGCTCGACAGCGGCCACACGCTCAACGACCGCATCCCGACGCTGGAGAAAATTTTCGCGGACTTCCTCGATCGGGTGCTGGCGGCCTAGTATGGTGTCCCGTAAATATATTTGTCATTCCGGACAAGCCCGCGAAGCGGGCGCGATCCGGAATCCAGAGCCTTTTCAAGGTCGGCGCCATGCCGCCGACGGATACCGGCTTTCACCGGTATGACGCCGTATAGCCGTATAGGTACTTGCGGGACACCACACGAGCAGGCACTTGAAAAACACCAGCAAGCAAGGTCGTGCGGCAGGCGAGGTCCCGGCAGGGCCACTTTCAGAGCGTGCGGCGACCACGCCCGCGACCCAGAGACCTGCGCAGCAGGCGTTTGAGTGGGAGCGGGCGAGGCGCGGGTCCCGCACCCACTGCTTCGCAGGCACCGTGTCCCGCCGCCATGTCGCTGCCCGAGCACGTCATGGATGAGGCTTTTGCGTCTCTGAAAGGGGCCCTGCCGGGGCCGAAGCCAGGGATCAACGGTCTAGGCGTTTTTCAACAGCCTGTCAGCGCAGCGCTTCCACACATTCGCGGATCAGCGCCGGACCGCGATAGATGAAGCCGGTATAGATTTGCACCAGCGCCGCGCCGGCCGCGCGCTTGGCGGCAGCGTCCGCACCACTGAGGATGCCACCCACGCCGATGATCGGCAGCTCCCCCGCCAGCAGCCCATGCAGCCGGCGGATCACCTCGGTCGAGCGCGCGCACAATGGCGCACCGCTCAGCCCGCCGCTCTCCTTTGCCAGCGGCTCGGCTTCGAGCCCGGCGCGCGACACCGTCGTGTTGGTGGCAATCACGGCGTCGGCACGGTGCCGGCGCAGCGCCCCGGCCACCACCTGCAGCTGCGCATCGTCCATGTCGGGCGCGATCTTCACCGCCAGCGGCACGTAGCGGCCATGGCGGTCGGCCAGGCGCGCCTGCGCCTGCTTGAGCCGCGCCAGCAGGTCGTCCAGCGCCTCGCCCTTCTGCAGCTCGCGCAGCCCCTGGGTGTTGGGCGAGGAAATATTCACCGTGACGTAACTCGCCACGGGATAGACCTTGTCCAGGCAATGCAGGTAGTCGTCGCCGGCGCGCGCCAGCGGCGTGTCGAAGTTCTTGCCGATATTGATGCCAAGAATGCCGCGGTAGCGGGCGGCGCGAACCCTGGCGAGCAGCGCATCCACGCCATGGTTGTTGAAGCCCAGCCGGTTGATCAGCGCCTGCCGGGACTCGATGCGGAACAGGCGCGGCTTCGGGTTGCCGGGCTGCGGGCGCGGCGTCACCGTGCCCACCTCGACGAAACCGAAGCCTAACGCGGCCCAGGCGTCGATGCACTCGCCGTTCTTGTCCAGGCCGGCGGCCAGCCCGACCGGGTTGGGAAAATCCAGCCCCATCACATGGCAGGGCGCGGACGGCCTGCGCCCGGCCAGCAGGCCGGCCGGGCGCGGGAAACGGCTCAAGAGCGCGATCGTGAGTTCGTGCGCGGTCTCGGCGTCTAGACGGAACAGCCCGGCGCGCGCCAGGGCATACAGCCGCTCAGGCGACATGGCGGCCCGCATCCGTTCCGGAAGGAGACTGCAGGCCGTGCAGCTGCCGCAGCACGCGCTGCAGTGCGTAGCGCCGTTGCAGCCCTGGCAGGGGCAGCTTCTCCAGCACGCGCTCGCGCAGCCGGCGCACCCGCACGTCGAGCTTGTCGCGGGTCAGCATCCAGGGGAAGCGGCCCAGACCCACGAACAAGTCGCGCCACAGCGCATAGCGGCTGCCGCCGCCTTCATACAGCGACGCGAAGGAACCCGCGGCCGCGAACAGCGAGCGTGACAGGTGCAGATAGTCGCTGCGCAGCACGACCCCCAGGTGCTGAGTGTTGGACATCAGTTGCAGAACCGTCTGACCGCGCCGATGCAGCCCGCGCCAGCCCTCACGCGCCAACAGCCACAGAAAATTCGAGCGTCGCAGGGTCACGACGCGCTTCTTGCGCAGGGTTTCCTGCAGCAGTGCGCGGATCTCGTCGCGCCGCAGGGCATTGGCCTGCGGCTGGGTGCTGATCTCGATCAGCGCGTCCGCCAGCCGGTCCGGGTCGGCCAGCACCGCCCCGATCAGGTAGCGCCACACCGGCAGCCATTTGCCGGCCAGCTGCACCGAGTTGCCCCAATCGATCAGATACAGGTCACCATTGCCGTCCACCATGATGTTGCCGGGGTGCAGGTCGCCATGGCACTCGCCATAGAAAAAGATGTGGTACAGCACCGTGTACAGGAAACGTTGCGACAGGCGGCGCTGGAAACGGCGGCGCTTGCGTGCCGGCAGGCGCTCGAGCGCGCGCGTCAGACTCAGGGCATCGCCGAGGTATTCCATCTCCAGGATGCGGTGCGAGGCGTGGTACAGCGCGGGCACGCGCCACACCACGCTGTCGCGGCTGCGCTCGTAGAAGAGCGCCTGGATGCGTGCCTCCTCCTGGAAGTCCAGCTCCTGCTGGAAGCCGGCGATGAATTCATCCACCTGCTCCTGCATCGCGCGCAGGAACGGCGCCAGCTTGCTGTGCGGCGCCCAGTACTGGCTGCTCATGATCGCCAGTCCCAGCACCAGCTTGCCGATGGCGAACTCGCGGTCGATGTTGTGCCGGCCGACCTTGATGATCACCGGCTGCAGCACTTCCTGGCCGTTCACCTTGAAGGGTTTCTTGGCCAGGTAGATCGAACCGACCGAGCCCGAGCGGATGGGTTTGTCGGCGTCGAAGCCCATGTACAGCTTGTCCGGCTCCTGCCCGTAGCACTCCCGGAAGGCCTGCAGCACCTCCTCGCGGCTCATCGGCGGCACGTCCTCGTGGAACACCTCCAGCTCGCGCGCGATTTCCTCCGGCAGGAAGTCGGCGTTGGCCGCGGCGGCCTGTGCCATCTTGACGAAGAAGGGCCCGAACTCGCGCACCATCTGCGCCACGATCTGCGCCTGGGCACGGAAGTCCTTAGGGTCGGCCTGGAAGAAGGGTTTGATGTGGCGCAGCGCACGGATCTGGCGGCGCATGATGGCCACGTCGCGCCGCACGACACCGAGGCGTTTCATCAGCTCGTCGCGCTGCCAGGCACTGAAGCGTCGGCTGGCCTTGAGCAGGTTGAGCAGCTCGACCAGCTGCGGCTCGTAGGTGCGCAGGACCAGCCGCACCATGTCCAGCGTCAGCTCGCCCAGCCCCTTGAGTTCCGGCGAACTGAACAGCTCGTCGAAGAAATTCCAGAACTCGTCCACCACCGCATCCGGCACCTGCACCGGGCTGCGCTCGACCAACTGGTCGATGACGAAGCGGATCAGCTCCTCGGTGGACTGCTCGTTGGGAATGAGTCGCCGGCTGCGCAGGAACTGCGTGGCGCGCTCGGTCTGGCCCACCACCGGGTGGCGGTAAAGCTGCGCGAACAAAAGGTCGAGGGCGCGCCCCAGCTGTTCCCGGGTCACATCGCGCTCGTCGGCCAGCAGGCGCGCCAGCGGCAGCACGCCGCGCGACAGACCGAGGGTTTCACGCAGCAGCGCGCTGAGCTCGTTCAGCAGGCCGGCCGCAGGCCGCGCGACCCGCTTGCGGTGCTTCCGGCTGCGGCCAGGACGGCTGGACACGATTCACCTCGAACGCAAAAAACGCGCGGACGCTGCCGGCGTCCGCGCGCTCACGGTCATGCCGTCCGGCTCAGGCGCCGACCAGGCTCTGACCGCAGACCCGCAGCGTGACGCCGCTGACGCCCGCCGCGCCGGGGCTGGCCATGAAGGTGATCACCTCAGCCACGTCCTGCGGCAGGCCACCCTGAGACAGCGAGTTCAGTCGCCGTCCGACCTCGCGGATGGCGAAGGGGATGGCGGCGGTCATCTGCGTCTCGATGAAGCCCGGCGCCACCGCATTCACGGTGATGCCCTGTCCCGCCACCTCGCGGCTGAGTGCCGCGACATAACCGATCAGGCCAGCCTTCGAGCAGGAATAGTTGGTCTGGCCGGCGTTACCGCCGATGCCGCTGATCGAAGACAGGCACACGATGCGGCCATCCCGGCGCACCAGGGCTTCCTTCAGCAGCAGGTCGTTGATGCGGATGATGGCGGCCAGGTTGATGTTGAGCGTCATGTCCCACCACTCCGGGCTCATGCGCGCGAGGGTCTTGTCGCGCGTCACGCCGGCGTTGTGCACCACGATGTCCACGCCGCCGAAGTCTCGCTTGAGTGTATCGGCAATCCGACGTGGCGCCTCGGCGTCGGTAATGTCGGTGGCCAGGACGCTGCCGCCGATCTTCTCGGCGACCTGCTTGAGATGTTCTTCCTCGGCCGGGCGGTCCAGGCACACGACCCTGGCACCCTCCCGCGCCAGGGTCTCGGCGATGGCCGCGCCGATGCCGCGCGCGGCGCCGGTCACCAGCGCCACTTTGCCTTCCAGCGGTGCGGTCCATCGCGGCTGCGCCTGCGTCTTCGCCAGCGCGCTGACGCGCAGCGCCTGGCCGCTGACGTAGGCCGAGTTCGGCGACAGGAAGAAGCGCAGCGGCCCGGCCAGGCGTTCGTCCGCGCCGGGCTCGACGTACAGCACCTGGGCCGTAATGCCCCTGCGCCCGACCTCTTTGGCCAGGCTGCGGTTGAACCCTTCGATGGCGCGGTTGACCGCGGCCTGCACCGGACTGCCCGCCGCCTCCGGCGGCCGCGCCAGGATCACGGACCGGCCCGAGCCGCCGATCTTGCCGACGCGCGCGTGAAAGAAGTCGTACAGCGTGCGTAGGCCGGCGACGTCTTCGATGCCCGTGGCATCGAAGACCAGCGCGTGCACCCTGGGCGCATCCTCGCCATCGCCATGCGACTGCAGCGTGCAGTTCAGGCTCGCGGCCGCGGCCTGGATCGCAGCGGTGTCGCTGCCGGCAATGGTCGCGATGTCCGCACCCATGCCCTGCAGGGTCTGCAGCACCGTCGGCATCACGCCCTTGCGGGCGCCGGCACCCACGATCACGCTACGGCCACTCAGCGGCTGGTGCGGCCAGGCGCCGCTCGCACGCTCCAGCTGGGGCGGCATGGGGATCGGCAGCCGCAGCGTCGAGATGATCTTGCGTGTGACCGGAGACCTTGTGAATTCAAGAATGAAATCAGACACTTGTAGAATCTCCCTCAGATGGGTTCTAGGCAGTTGCGCAGGCCGATTCTCGCCGTGCCGCGCGCCCCTGATCGAAGGCGACACAGACTAACCGGAATGCCTGGGGATGAAAAGTCGCCGCCGCGTGCAGGACGGCGGGCGCAAATGCCAATCGCCGGTACGTTGTCGCCACCGCGTGCGCAGGCCGTTGACTGGGGCTGGCGAAAGCGCTTGCAAGCCGTTATGGTTAGCGTGTTTTCAAGTCCCGCCGCGAACCTCGGGTTCATCCGTCCCGCGGCGGAGGCGATCACAACGACAACTGAGCTCCTTATCGTAAAGCCCAGAGCAATCCTGCAAGCGGAGGCGTGCGCCCGATGAACAAGAATGCGATCGTGATGACGGCAGTGGTGCTGGTGGTCGCGGCTGGAACCTACTACGGACTCGAGTTGATCGCCGGCAAGCCTAAGCCGGAGGTGCCGACCGTCGGCGAGGCACCGGAAACGGTCACGCCCGCCGATGAAGCCGCCGCCCCGGAAACCCCCGTGGCGGAAAGCGGCGATGTCGCGAGCGAGCCCAGCCCGGAAGCCGTGGCAGAGGCTCCGTCCGCGGAGTCCGCCGCCGATGCGGCGCCGGTCGAAACGCCGGTCGCCCCGCCGCCTGAGGTCGTCGCCGAGCCTGCGCCGGCACCTGCCGCGGAACCTGCTGCGACCGAACCGGCCACCGCGGAAGCACCGCCGGCCGAGTCGGCACCGGCCGAAAGCGCCGCTACCGATGAAACTGCGCCACCAGAGCCGGCCGCGGCGCCCGCGGGCGAGGATCCGGCCGCCATCGCCGCCCAGGCTGCCGAGCAGGCCGCACGCGTGGCTGCCGAGCAGGCGGCGCGCGAGGCCGCGCGGCAGGCGGTCGAGGAAGCACTGAGTCAGGGCCAATGAGAGGGCCGGTTATAGAAAACCACTAAGGCCGTCCGCGTCTCACGGGGGAGACAGATTCAATGGCGAAGAAACCTGGCAATCTTCTGATCAAGCTGGCGGTGCTGATCGCAGTGGCCGCAGCGGTGTTTTTTGCGCTGGACAGCTGGCGCAAGCAGACCAGCGTGCCGCCGGCCGCGGAGCCGACCCCGGCCGAAAGCCCGGCCGCGCCAGCGCTCAGTCGCGAGGAAGCGGAACGCATCGGCACCGAGATCGGCACGCGCATCGGTACCGAGATCGGCACGCAGATCGGCCGCGAAGTCGCCGCGCAGATACTGGCCGAGCGGAAGGCGCAGCTGGCCGCACTGAAGAAACCGGCGGCCCAGCCGAATGCCGCACCGGCGCCGGCGCCAGCACCGACACCCGCGCCGCCCGCCGAGC
>DATLYR010000231.1 GCA_035574475.1 Nevskiales bacterium
GCCGCCGCGCCGGCACCGGCTGCGGCGCCTGCCCCGTCGGCCGCGCCGGCCCCCGAGGCCGCGGCCCCGGCCAAGCTCGGCAAGGACCAGCTGATGGCCACCGGCAAGCAGGTCTATGAGGCGCAGTGCGCCGCCTGCCACAAACCGGACGGCAGCGGCATGCCGCCGGCCTTCCCGGCCATCACCGGCAGCAAGCTGGTCAAGGGTCCGGTGGCCGCGCATGTCACCCAGATCATCAAGGGCAAGAACGCCATGCCGCCGTTCGGCGCCCTCAGCGACGAGCAGATCGCCGCGGTGGTGACCTACCAGCGCAACGCGCTCGGCAACGCGGTCGGCACCGTGGTACAGCCCGCCGACGTCAAGGCCCTGCGCTGAGCCGCGCGCACAGACTTCCAGGAGACATCCGATGAGCCAAGCGACACACGCCCACGGTCACGACGACGCCCACGACCACCACGGCCCGGCCACGCTCAAGGACGGCCTGTGGCCCTGGATCAAGCGCTGGGTCGGCACCACCAACCACAAGGACCTGGGCACGCTGTACCTGTGCTTTGCCTTCACCATGTTCTTCATCGGCGGTCTGATGTCGCTGGTGATCCGCGCGGAGCTGTTCCAGCCGGGCATGCAGCTGGTGCAGCCGGAGTTCTTCAACTCCATGACCACCATGCACGCGCTGATCATGATCTTCGGCGGCGTGATGCCGGCCTTCGTCGGCCTGGCCAACTGGATGGTGCCGATGATGATCGGCTGCTCCGACCTGGCGCTGCCGCGCGTCAACAACTGGGGCTTCTGGATCCTGCCCTTCGCCTTTGCCCTGCTGCTGTCGACCCTGTTCATGGATGGCGGCGCGCCGGCCGGCGGCTGGACCATGTACCCGCCGCTGGTGCTGCAGACCGGCGATGCCTTCCCGTTCCTGATCTTCGCCGTGCACCTGATGGGCGTCTCGTCGATTACCGGCGCGATCAACGTGATCGTCACCATCCTCAACATGCGCGCGCCGGGCATGACCCTGCTCAAGATGCCGCTGTTCGTGTGGACCTGGCTGATCACCGCCTACCTGCTGATCGCCACCATGCCGGTGCTGGCGGGCGCGGTGACTATGCTGCTGACCGACCGCTACTTCGGCACCAGCTTCTTCAATGCGGCCGGTGGCGGCGACCCGGTGATGTTCCAGCACATCTTCTGGTTCTTCGGCCATCCCGAGGTGTACATCCTGATCCTGCCCGCGTTCGGTGTGGTTTCGATGATCATCCCGACCTTCGCGCGTAAACCGCTGTTCGGCTACAGCTCGATGGTGTACGCCACCGCCTCGATCGCCTTCCTGTCCTTCATCGTCTGGGCGCACCACATGTTCACCGTCGGCATGCCGCTGGCGGGCGAGCTGTTCTTCATGTTCAGCACCATGCTGATCGCGGTGCCGACCGGCGTGAAGGTGTTCAACTGGATCGCGACCATGTGGAAGGGCTCGATGACCTTCGAGACCCCGATGCTGTTCGCGGTGGGCTTCGTGATCCTGTTCTCGATCGGCGGCTTCTCCGGCCTGATGCTGGCGATCGCGCCGGCCGACTTCCAGTACCACGACACGTATTTCGTAGTCGCGCACTTCCACTACGTGCTGGTACCGGGCGCGGTGTTCGCGATCATCGCGGGCGTGTACTACTGGATTCCGAAGTGGACCGGCGTGATGTACAACGAGAAGCTGGGCCAGTTCCACTTCTGGTGGAGCGCGTTCTGGATCAACGTGACCTTCTTCCCGCAGCACTTCTCGGGCCTGGCCGGCATGCCGCGGCGCATTCCGGACTACGCGGTACAGTTCACCGACTTCAACATGATTTCCACGGTCGGCGCTTTCGCGTTCTTCCTCGGCCAGTTCGTGTTCATCTACAACATGATCCAGTGCATGCGGCGCAAGGGCGAAAAGGCCACCGCGCGCGTGTGGGAAGGCGCGCACGGCCTCGAGTGGACGGTGCCCAGCCCGGCGCCGTACCACACCTTCGAGACGCCGCCGAAGGTGGACGAGTCCGAAACCCCGGCACACGCGTAAGGGGGCAATCGTGGCAGGCCAGGACCGCAGTACGCCGCGCAGCCGCAATGTCCGGCTGGCGCTGATGCTTGGCCTGCTGGCGCTGTCTTTCTACCTCGGCTTCATCGTCATGACGGGGCTGGGCTGATGGAAGGCGCGCCGCGCCGCCACCTGCGACTGCTGGCGCAGCTGTCCGGGCTGGCCGTGGGCATGTTCGCCTTCGGCTACGCCATGGTGCCGCTGTACCGGCTGATCTGCGACATCGCCGGCATCAACGGCCAGCGCAGCGACGTCATGCTGATCTCGGCCGCCCAGCTGCCGGCGGTGGACGCCTCGCGCACGGTCACGGTGGAATTCCTGACCACGGTCAACGGCGGCCGGGACTGGACCTTCCGCCCCGCGGTGAACCGCATCGAGGTGCACCCGGGCGCGCTGACCACGGTGAATTTTTTCGCGCAGAACAACACGGATGAGGACAAGGTGGCGCAAGCGGTGCCGAGCGTGGCGCCGATCACCGCCTCGCAGTACCTGCGCAAGACCGAGTGTTTCTGCTTCACGCAGCAGCCCTTCGCCGCACGCGAAGGGCGCGACATGCCGGTGCGCTTCGTGATCGACCCGGCGCTGCCGGCACACGTGGACACGGTGACCGTGTCCTACACGTTTTTCGACGCAACCCGGCTGGCGCAAGGTGAGCACCCGCGCGCCGGCCGGATCAACTAGACGACAGGGGTAAACCGATGGCTCACTCGCACACCCAGGCCCATGGCGACCACTACTACGTCCCGCCGCCGAGCGCGTGGCCGTTCTTCACCACCATGGGGCTGGTGGCCTTCTTCGTCGGCTTTGGCAACTGGCTCAACGGCCTGGCGGCCGGCGAGGCTACCGGGCTGTACCGCATCCTGTTTGCCGGCGGGCTGATGTGGGTGATCTTCATGGCCTGGATCTGGTTCCGCGGCGTGATCGGCGAGAACGAGGCCGGCGTGTACAACCTGCAGGTGGACCGCACCTTCCGCTGGTCCATGAGCTGGTTCATCTTCTCCGAGGTGATGTTCTTCGGTGCCTTCTTCGGCGCGCTGTTCTATGCGCGTGCGCTGGCGGTGCCCTGGCTGGGCGGCGAGGGTGCCAAGTTCTCGACCAACGAGTTCATCTGGCCGAGCTTCGAGGCGCTGTGGCCGACCAACGGCCCGGGCGCCATCGGCGGCGATTTCGACATCATCCCGGCCTGGGGGGTGCCGTTCCTCAACACCATCATCCTGCTGAGCTCCGGCGTGACCATCACCATCGCGCACTGGGGCCTCAAGGAGAACAACCGCGCCAAGCTGATCTGGGGGCTGGTGGCGACCGTGGCGCTGGGCTGTCTGTTCCTGTTCTTCCAGGCGGAGGAGTACATCCACGCCTACCGCGAGCTGAACCTCACGCTCGGCTCCGGCATTTACGGCTCGACCTTCTTCATGCTGACCGGCTTCCACGGCGCGCACGTGACGCTCGGCACGATCATGCTGATCGTGATCCTCGGCCGCTGCATCAAGGGCCACTTCACCGAGGAACGCCATTTCGGCTTCGAAGGCGTGGCCTGGTACTGGCACTTCGTGGACGTGGTGTGGATCGGGCTGTTTATCTTCGTCTACGTGATCTAAGGAAGCTCTGATCAGCTGCTTTCGTCATTCCGGCGCAAGCCAGAATCCAGCGACTTTCAAGGCCCTGGGCCCCGGCTTACGCCGGGGTGACGGAAATGATCGGACTCTCCCGCCTGCAGGTCGGGTCAAGCGCAGCGGACCCGACATCCGTGCTACGGCGTCAGCCCGTGCGGCTTGATCCAGCCCAGGAAGAATGCGGCGATCAGGAACACGATCAGCGCCACCTGCAGGCCCACGCGCCAGGTCAGCGCGCGCAGCGTGCGGCGGTCGGAGCGGCGGCCGGGATCCTTGACCAGAAAGAACAGCCCGCTGAACAGCGCCACCAGGATCGCCAGCAGGAACAGCAGGATGACATGGTTAGGCGTCATGCGGCGGGCGTCCGGTGGTGAGCGATGAGTGGCATGTTGGCAAGCTTCCGTTTTCGTCCGCCGTGGTGGGCCTGGCTGCTGGCGGCCGCCGGCCTGGCCCTGTTCCTGCGCCTGGGTGTCTGGCAGCTGGACCGGGCCGCAGAAAAGAAGGCGATCATATCGGCCTACCAGCAGGCCGCCAAGTCGGCGCCGGTGGATCTCGATGCGGCGCTGGCCGCCGGCCGCCCGGCCAGCGATTTTTACGCACGAGCAGTTTCGGTGAATGGCCGTTTCGAGGCCGGGCGCAGCCTGCTGCTCGACAACCAGGTCGTCGAGGGCCGGCCCGGCTATCGCGTGTGGACGCCGCTGCGCCTGCCCTCCGGGCGGCTGGCGCTGGTGGACCGCGGCTGGCTGCCGATGAACCCCGACCGCCGCGTGCTGCCGGCGCTGGATACACCGGCCGGAGCGGTCCGCCTGCGCGGCGTCTGGCAGCCGCTGCCGCGCCCGGGCCTGCGCCTGGCGCCGGACGACTGCAACCGGTCGCAATGGCCGCGCGTAGTACAATATCCGCTCTTCGAGGAGCTGCAGTGTCTGCTTGGACCGGATCTGGTCGAGGGGCTGCTGTGGCTGGACCCGGCCGAGCCGCACGGTTTCGTGCGCGAGTGGGTCCGCAACGAATTCCCGCCCGAGCGCCACTACGGCTATGCGCTGCAGTGGTTCTCGCTGGCGGCCACGCTGCTGGTGCTGTTCATCGTGCTCAATTTCCGCAGGATCCGGCCATGACGCAAAAACCGCAGGCGCACGGCCGCCGCCGCTTTGTGCTGCTGGTGCTGCTGTTCGCGGCGCCGGTGCTCGGCGCCTACGCGCTGTACTTCTGGGCGCCCGAAGACTGGCGGCCGCACGGCCGTACCAACCGCGGCCAGCTGGTGAACCCCGCGCGGCCGGTGGAGGCATTGGCGCTGCATGGCGTGGACGGCCGCAGCCTGGCGTCTGTGCCCATCCGCGACCGGTGGACGCTGCTGCTGGTCGGGCCCTCGAGCTGTGATGACGCCTGCCTCCGGCTGCTGTACGACACGCGCCAGGTGCGCACCGCGCTGGGCAAGGACATGCCGCGCGTGCGGCGCCTGTATGTCGCGACCGACCGCATGGAACTGGAGGCCTTGCAGGCCCTGCAGGCGCGCGAGCATCCGGACCTGGTGCTGGCGGTGGCGGAGGGCGCCGAGGTCTATGCGCTCGAGCGCCAGTTCTCGATCGACGGCCGCAGCCCGCTGCGCAATGCCGGCGACGTCTACCTGCTCGATCCGCATGGCAACTGGCTGATGTACTACACGCCCGAGGATCCGCCCCAGGACCTGCTGAAGGACCTCAAGAAGCTGCTGCGGCTCTCGAACATCGGCTGAACATGCGCGACTCGCTCTTCTACCGCCTGGCGGTTGCCACCACGCTGCTGACCCTGGTGCTGGTCATGCTCGGCGCCTATGTGCGCCTGTCGGACGCCGGCCTCGGCTGCCCGGACTGGCCCGGCTGCTACGGGCACCTGATCGGCGTGCCGGAAGCGGAGCACCACGTGTCCGCCGCCAACGAGGCCTATCCGCAACGCCCGGTCGAGGCGCCCAAGGCCTGGAAGGAAATGGTCCACCGCTACGTCGCCGGTACGCTGGGCCTGCTGGTGCTGGCGCTGGCGGTCATGGCCTGGCGCAACCGGCGCACGCCGGGCCAGCCGGTGGCGCTGCCGCTCGGCCTGCTGGCGCTGGTGGTCTTCCAGGCGCTGCTGGGTATGTGGACCGTGACCCTGCTGCTCAAGCCCCTGGTGGTCAGCGCGCACCTGCTCGGCGGCATGGCCACGCTGGCGCTGCTGTTCTGGCTGGTGCTGAAGAGCGGTGCGCATCTGCGTGCACTGCCCGCGCGTGCTGCGGGCGCACTGCGTGGTTTCGCGCTGGCCGCGCTCGTGGTGCTGGTGCTGCAGATCTTCCTCGGCGCCTGGACCAGCACCAACTACGCCGCGCTGGCCTGCCCGGATTTCCCCACCTGCCAGGGCCGCTGGTGGCCGCCCACCGATTTCCGCGAGGCCTTCACGCTGTGGCGCGGGCTGGGCGTGAACTACGAGTACGGCGTGCTGGAAAACACCCCGCGCCTGACGGTGCATCTGACCCACCGCCTCGGGGCCGTGGCCACGCTGCTGGTGATGCTGGGGCTGGCGGCCTGGCTGCTCGCCGTGGAGCAGGCCCGCGCCTGGCGCGGGCTGGGGCTGGCGTTGCTGGCCGCGGTGCTGCTGCAGGTGGGCCTGGGCGTCAGCATCGTGCTGCTGCACCTGCCGCTGCCCCTGGCCGTGGCGCACAATGGCGGCGCCGCGCTGCTGCTACTAGTATTGGTGGCCATCAACCATGCGGCCTTCCAGGCCCGCGAGGCGGCATGAGCACTACGGCGGCACCGGTCCAGCGCCCCTGGCTGCAGCGGCTCAACGACTACTACGAGCTGTGCAAGCCGCGCGTGGTGATGCTGATCGTGTTCACCGCGGTGGTCGGCATGTTCCTGGCCACGCCCGGCATGGTGCCGCTGGATATCCTGTTCTCCGGCACGCTCGGCATCGGCCTGATGGCGGCCTCGGCGGCGGCCATCAACCAGATCCTCGACCAGCAGGTGGACGCGCGCATGGCGCGCACCTGCGGCCGCCCCTTGCCGACCGGGCACCTGTCCCTGCGCGAGTCCGCCGCCTGCGCCGCGGTGCTCGGCGCCGCCGGCATGGCGATCCTGTACGCCTGGGTCAACCCGCTCACCGCCTGGCTGACGCTGGCGACGCTGGTCGGCTATGCCGGCGTATACACGATCTACCTCAAGCGCGCCACGCCGCAGAACATCGTGATCGGGGGCGCCGCCGGCGCGGCGCCGCCGGTGCTGGGCTGGGCCGCGGTCACCGGCACGATCGATCCGCACGCGCTGCTGCTGTTCCTGATCATCTTCGTGTGGACGCCGCCGCATTTCTGGGCACTGGCGATCGAGCGCCATGCCGAGTACGCCAAGGTGGACATCCCGATGCTGCCGGTCACACACGGGCTCGAGTACACGCGCCTGCAGGTGCTGCTCTACACCGTGCTGATGGTGATCGTGAGCCTGCTGCCGTTCGTGTTCGGCATGAGCGGTCTGCTGTACCTGGTGGGCGCCGGCCTTCTCGGCGGCGTATTCCTGTACTACGCCTGGCTGCTCAAGGCGGCGCCACGCCCCGGCCTGCCGATGAAGACCTTCGGCTACTCCATCGTTTACCTGATGGGGATCTTCACGCTGCTGCTGGTGGACCACTACGTGCCGGTGGTCCTCGCCGCCCTGCCGTCCTGAGCGCTGCCCGGCGCCGGCTCAGCCTGCGGCGGCGCGCAGCACCGCGACCACGGCATGCGCGGCCGGCTTGTACCGATAGTCCTTGTCCAGGGCGAGCGGATTGGTGAACAAGCCGCCGGCGGCTGCATTCCAGAAGCTGTGGCGGTCGCCCACGCCCCATTGCACCACGGTGTCGC
>DATLYR010000232.1 GCA_035574475.1 Nevskiales bacterium
GGTGCCCGCCGACAGGCGCAGCGGTGCCCATTCGATCCGTTCGCTGTCGTATTCGATCAGTGCATGCGAGTAGCTGCGCACCAGCATGCGCTGGAAGGCTGCGCTGAAGCGCTCGCGCTGTTCCGGGCTGGCGGCGCGCCAGTGCTGGCCGAGCACCAGCTGGGAGATACGCTCGAAATCGAAGTGCGGGAGGATCTTCTGCTCCACCAGCGCGTAGAGCTGGTTCGGGTCGCGCTGCAATTCTTCCTTGCGTGCACGGATCTCGCGCAGAGTCATGTCGGCGGTCTCGCGCGCCACCTGATCGGGGGGTACCGCGGCGGTCGCGGGCACGGCGGCCAGCACCGCGAGCGGCGCAGCGAGCAGGGCGGCAAGGAGGCGGTGGCGATTCATGGTGTCTTCCTTTAGTCGTCGGGATCGGGCGCCGGGCAGCCGGCGTTCAGGGTTTTGGAGTGGCCGGCGTGGACAATCCTTCCTCGGCCTTGCTGAACAGGAACTGACCGATGATCTGCTCCAGGATCAGTGCCGACTGCGTGAAGCGGATCGTGTCGCCGGCCTGCAACGGGCGCTCCGAGCCGCCCGGGGTCAGGCCGATGTACTGCTCGCCCAGCAGGCCGGCGGTGTAGATGCTGGCATTGCTGTCGTCCGGCAGGTAATTGTAGCGGCTTGCGACCTCGATGGAGACCACTGCCTCGAACGTCTGCGGGTCGATCTGGATGCCGGTCACGCGGCCGATGCGCACGCCCGCCAGGCGCACCGGCGCGCCGACCTTCAGCCCGCCGATGTTCTCGAAACGCGCCTGTACGACGAAGCCGTCCTGCGAGTTGCCCTGGCTGGCCAGGTTGCTCACGCGCATGGTCAGGAAGAACACCGCCATCACGCCGAGGATGACGAAGGCGCCGACGATCATTTCCAGCAAGCGGGTTTGGGTCATATCAGACTCCGCCGAACATGAGGGAGGTGAGGATGAAATCGAGCCCGAGCACCACCAGCGAGGACACCACCACGGTGCGCGTGGTGGCGCGGCTGACGCCCTCGGCCGTGGGCGCCGCGTGGTAGCCCTGGAACACGGCGATCCAGCTGACCGCCGCGCCGAAGGCCAGGCTCTTGATGATGCCGTTGAGGATGTCCTCGTTGAAATCCACCTGGGCCTGGATCTGCGACCAGTAGGCGCCGGCGTCCACGCCGAGCAGTTCCACGCCGATCAGGTAGGCGCCGAGCACGCCGATGGCCATCAGGCTGAAGATCGCCGCCAGCAGCGGCATGCACAGGAAGCCGGCCAGGAAGCGCGGCGCGACGATGCGCCGGACCGGGTCCACCGCCATCATCGCCATGCCGTCGAGCTGCTCGGTGGCGCGCATCAGCCCGATCTCGGCCGCCACCGCCGAGCCCGCGCGCCCGGCGAACAGCAGGGCCGTGATCACCGGCCCCAGCTCGCGCACGATGGACAGCGCCACCAGCGTGCCGAGCGATTCCTCGGCGCCGAAGTCCACCAGCGTGGTGTAGCCCTGCAGGCCCAGCACCATGCCGACGAAGGCGCCGGAGATGACGATGATCACCAGCGACAGCACGCCGATCATGTACATCTGCTGGATCACCAGCCCCGGCCGCAGCAGCAGCCCCGGCAGCGCCAGCAGGATCTGACCCAGGAACAGCACGCTCTGGCCCACCGACTGGACGAAGTCGAAGGCGATCTGGAACGGCAGCAGCAGGATGCGCGTCATGCGCCGGCCCCCAGCAGGTCCTGCGCGTATGGCGGGGCGGGGAAATGGAAGGGCACCGGGCCGTCGGCGCGCGCATGGATGAACTGCTGGATCCACTCGGAGCGGCTGGCGCGCAGCGCGTCGGGTGTGCCGTGGTCCACGATCCTGCCGTCCGAGATCACGTACACGTGGTCGGCGATCGAGAACACCTCCGCCACGTCGTGCGAAACGACCACCGAGGTCAAGCCGAGCGCGTCGTTGAGGTGGCGGATCAGGCGCATCAGCACGCCCATGGTGATGGGGTCCTGGCCGGCGAAGGGCTCGTCGTACATGATCATGTCGGGATCGAGGGCGATCGCACGCGCCAGCGCCACGCGCCGCGCCATGCCGCCGGACAGCTGTTCGGGCATGAGGTCGCGCGCGCCGCGCAGGCCGACCGCCTCGAGCTTCATCAGCACCAGGTCGCGGATGACGGATTCCGGCAGCCGGGTGTGTTCGCGTAAGGGGAAGGCGACGTTCTCGAACACGCTGTAATCGGTCAGCAGCGCGCCCTTCTGGAACAGCATGCCCATGCGCTTGCGCAGCTGAAACAGCTCGCGCTGCGACAGCCGTGCGACCTCATGGCCGTCGAATCGGATTTCGCCGGCGTCCGGCCGCCACTGCCCGCTGATCAGGCGCAGCAGCGTGGTCTTGCCGGTGCCGCTGGGGCCCAGGATGGCGGTCACGCGGCCGCGCGGCAGATCCAGGTCCACGCCCTCGAAGATCACGCGCCGGCCCAGTTTGAAGTGAAGATTCCTCACTTCAATCAAAGGCTTATGCTGCACATCGGGCATGCTGGGGATCCGGGGATTTCGGGCTTGGGGATTCAGGAAAGTCTGCAACTCGTAGCATATACTAAGGGTCGAAGCGCTAGGAACACGGAACACACGCCGACGGAGGCTGCCCATGAGAGTCATGCTGTTGCCCGCCATCGCCGCCCTGCTGGGCGTGACGGCTTGCGCGCATAACCCGCGGCCGGAGTCGCCCGAGCAGCGGGCCGAGCGCCAGGCGCAATCGCTGCAGGAGCAGCAGAACGCCCAGCGCGAGCCGCGGACGGCTGGCTATACCACCACGACACGTGAAGCGGACAGCGCGGATGAGCGCGAGCAGGCCCAGGCCGAGCCGCAGCCCAAGCCCCAGCCGGTCCAGGATACCCGCGCGCAGGCGCGGCAACAGGCGGCGGCGGTGCGCAACACGGCGGG
>DATLYR010000233.1 GCA_035574475.1 Nevskiales bacterium
CTGCGGGGCGACTTCTGCGGCGGCCTTTTCCAGAATCGCGGTCGTGGAGTAGCCGGCGTGGAAATCCAAGATCCTGACCTGGCCACCATTGCGGGTCACGGCCTCGTAGCCGGCCACGTCCTCGGCACGGTAGTCGCCGCCCTTGACCAGGATGTCTGGCAGCACGCGTCCGATCAGCCGTGCCGGCGTGTCCTCGCCGAAAGCCACCACCCAGTCGACCGGCTTGAGCGCCGCCAGCACCTGCATGCGATGCGCCAGCGGGTTCACCGGCCGCGACGGCCCCTTGAGCCGGCGCACGGAATCGTCGTCGTTGACCGCCACGATCAGGCAGTCGCCGAGCTTACGCGCCGCCTCCAGGTAGCGCACGTGGCCCGGATGGATGATGTCGAAGCAGCCGTTGGTCATGACCACGGTTTCGCCGTGCGCGCGCGCCTCGGCCACGCGCTCGAGCAGCGTTTCCTCGTCCACTACCCCGCCGTCGTTCTGGTGCAGGTTGCGGATGGCGCGGCGCAATTCGGCCACGCTGACCGTGGCGGTGCCGAGCTTGCCGACCACGATGCCGGCGCCGATATTGGCCAGGCGCGCGGCATGCGGCAGGTCCTGGCCGGCGGCCAGCCCCGCGCCCAGCAGTGCGATCACGGTGTCGCCGGCGCCGGTGACGTCGTACACCTCGCGCGCCTCGGCCGGCAGGTGCAGCGCCGGCTGACCGGCGCGCAGCAGGGTCATGCCATGCTCGCTGCGCGTGACCAGCAGCGCTTCCAGTTCGAGCTCGGCACGCAGCCGCTCGCCCTTGGCCACGATGGCCGCTTCATCAGGGCAGGCGCCGACGACCGCCTCCAGCTCGGACAGGTTGGGCGTCAGCAGGGTTGCGCCGCGGTACTTGCCGAAATCACGGCCCTTGGGATCGATCAGCACCGGCCGCCCGGCGGCGCGCGCCAGCCGGATCATCTCGGGCGCCGACACCAATGTGCCCTTGCCGTAGTCCGACAACACCACCACCTGGCACTGCGCCAGCGCCGCCTCGTAGCGGCGCAGCAGATCCGCCTGGCGGTAGGCGCCGGCCTGGCCCAGCGGCTCCTCGAAGTCGAGTCGGATCAGCTGCTGGTTGCGGCTGAGCACGCGCAGCTTGGTGATGGTCGGATGCGTGGCGCTGCGCTCGAAGTCGCAGCGCACCCCGGCCTGGCCCAGCTGGTCGGTCAGCCGGCCGGCGGCCTCGTCGCGCCCCACCACGCCCAGCAGCGTGGCCGAGGCGCCGACGGCGGCGATATTGAGCGCCACGTTGGCGGCGCCGCCGGCGCGCTCCTCGATGTCCTGGATGCGCACCACCGGCACCGGCGCCTCGGGCGAAATGCGGCCGGTCGGCCCGTGCCAGTAGCGGTCCAGCATCACGTCGCCGGCCACCAGCACGCGTACGCCCTCGAAGGAAGGAATGCTCTGCATTGCGATCAGCCCCTGCCAGATTCCGGAATGATACGGGGAAATCTGTAAAATTACGCGGGAGCCTCATCAGGACGATGACCGTGCCCCAACCAAACCGCCACCCGCTGATTCCGCCCGCCGACGTGGCCGGCTGGGCCAGCTTCCAGCACCGCCATGACACGCGGCTCGGCCGCCTGGTGATGGACCTGCTCGACGGGCTGGTGGCGCTGTTCGGCCTGCTGATGCGCGTCGGCGGCCGGCCGCTGCGCTGGCTGCTGATCCAGGGCCTCGGCACCCTCGCCTACTGGCTGTCGCCGCGCCGGCGGCGCGTATCGCTGATCAACCTGGATCTGGTGTACGGCGACCGCCTGAGCGAGGCCGAGAAACGCCGCATCGTGCTGGGCATGTTCCGGCATTACCTGCGCGCGGTGCTGGACTCGTTCTACGACTTCATCTACTGGCCGCCGGAGAAGCTGCTGGCCAGCATTGGCCGCGAGGGCGCGCAGCCCATCGAGGCGGCGCGCCGGCTCGGCCGCGGCTATGGCTTCGTCACCAGCCACCTCGGCAATATCGATCTGACGGCGCGCGCGGTGGCGGTCAGCGGCTTCCAGTGCTATGGCATCTACAAGGGCTTCAGCAACGCCTGGTTCGACCGCCACATGGGCCGCAAGCGGCTGGCCTATGGCATCAGCCTGATCGAAACACCCGCCACGCGGCACGACCTGGTGAACGGCGCGCGCGTGAAAGCGCCGCGCGCCAGCCTGCGCGCGGAGATCGTCGAGCTTTGGAGGCAGAACTACGGACTGTTCTTCGCCTGTGACCAGTACACCCGCCGCGGCGGCGTGCCGATGACCTTCATGGGCGTACCGGGCGCGCCCATGCAGGTCGGCGCACTCAAGTACGCCGTGGACAACAGGATTCCGCTGGTGTTCGGGACGCTGGTGTACGACGCGCAGGGCAACCCGAAATGGCATTGCGAGGGGCCGTTCCTGATCGAGGAACAGCCCGGCGGGCCGGACGCCACGCTGCTGCACTACCTCGAGCGCTACAACCGCTGGCTGGAGGGCGAGATCCGCAAGCATCCGGAACAGTACGCCTGGGCGCATCGCCGCTTCCCGCGGCACTACTACGAGCGCCCGCGCCCGGTGCGCGTCGATCAGCCGCCCGCGGGCGGGGACTCGTAGCCGGCGCGCAGCGCGGACCAGTTCAGGCCGGTCCAGAAGAACTGCGGAGAGTTCGCCTGGCGTTTCTTCAGCGAGCGCTCCAGCCGCAGCAGGTTGCCCTCGCGCCAGCGGCCGGGCGCGCGCAGGCGGGCCTGGTCGAAATCGATCAGCCAGAAATCATTGCACGCCGACAGCAGGATGTTGTCCGCGTTGAGGTCGGCGTGGTCCAGGCCCGCGTCGTGGAAACGGCGCAGCATGCCGCCCAGCCGCCGCCAGTCGCGGTCCGGCAGGGCCTGGGCCTGCAACCGCTGGGTCAGCTGCTCGACGCCCGGCAGGCGCCGCGTGATGAGGTCGGCGGAGTAGCTGACACCCTCGCGCACGACGCGCGCCGCCACCGGCGCCGGCACCGGCAACCCGCGCCGGTGCAGCTCCGCCATCAGGTGCCACTCGCGCCAGGCGCGCGTGCGCTCGAGCCCCAGCCAGAGGTAGCGGTCGGTCACCAGCCGTGCGGCGAAGCCGCCGCGGCGGTAGTGCCGCAACGCCCACTGCTCCGCGCCCTGCTGCACGAACAGCGTGGTGCCGCGCCCGCCCGCCGCCTCGCCCACCAGCGCGCCGCGTCCGGCCCAGTAGGCGGGCTCGAAATGCGCGCTGTCGGCGTGGTCAAGGCGGTCCGCGTCATATACGATGGCGGTGGCGCCGTCGCGCCGGTACTCGGGCCTCATGATTCAGTCGCTGCCGCTGTCACAACCGCCGCGCTCGCTGTGCGTGCTGCGCCTGTCCGCCATCGGCGATGTGTGCCACACGCTGCCGGTGGTGCGTACGCTGCAGCACGCCTGGCCCCGGACCGCCATTACCTGGGTGATCGGCAGGACCGAGGCGGCGTTGGTCGGGGACATCCCGGACATCGAGTTCATCGTGCATGACAAGAAGGGCGGCCGTCGGGGCATGGCGAGCTTACGGGATCGGCTGCGCGGGCGCCACTTCGACGTGCTGCTGATGATGCACGCCTCGCTGCGCGCCAACCTGATCAGCCGCATGATCGCGGCGGATATCCGTTTGGGCTTCGACCGTGCCCGCGCGCGCGAGTTCCAGTGGCTGTTCTCGACCCACCGCATCGCGGCACGCCGGCACGAGCACGTGATGGACGGGCTGTTCGGCTTCGCCGAAGCGCTCGGCGTTCGCGAACGCGTGCTGCGCTGGGACATCCCGCTGTCCGCGGCGGACCGCGACTTCGCGCAGGCGCTGATCCCGGACGGGCGGCCGGCGCTGCTGATCAGCCCCTGCTCCAGCAGCCGCCTGCGCAACTTCCGCAACTGGTCCGCGGACCGCTACGCCGCGGTCGCCGAGCACGCGCTGGGCCGCGGGTTGCAGGTCCTGCTCACCGGCAGCAACACCGAGATCGAGCAGCAGTACGGCCGCGACATCAGCGCCCTGACGCGCGGGCCGGTCACCAGCCTCATCGGGAAGACCAGTCTCAAGCAACTGCTGGCGCTGCTCGCGCGCGCGACGGCGATCGTCACACCCGACTCCGGCCCGGCGCACATGGCTACCGCCGTCGGCACGCCGGTGATCGGACTGTACGCCTCCTCCAATCCGGGCCGCACCGGCCCTTATGACCGGCACTGGACCGTCAACAAGTACCCGGAGGCCCTGCGCGATGACTGCGGGCTGTCGGTCGAGGAAGCGCGCTGGGGGCAGCGCGTGCGCGACCCGCGCGCGATGGAACTGATCATGGTGGACGATGTGACCGCGATGCTGGACCGAGTGCTGGCGGAAACAGCCGCGCGCTAAACCAGTGTCAGCCAATCCGCATGGTCGCTGCCGCGGCCACGCACCAGATCGAGGTAGCGGCTCTGGATCCGCTGCGTCACCGGCCCGCGCGTGCCGCTGCCGATGGCGCGGTTGTCCAGCTCGCGGATCGGAACCACCTCGGCGGCCGTGCCTGTAAAGAACGCCTCGTCCGCCATGTACACCTCGTCGCGCGTGATGCGCTTCTCGGTGCAGGGGATGCCCATCTCGGCCGCCAGTTCCATCACCGTACGGCGGGTGATGCCGTCCAGCGCGGAGGTGAGGTCCGGCGTGTACAGCCGGCCGTCGCGCACGATGAAGATGTTTTCGGCGCTGCCCTCGGCCACGTAGCCCTCCACATCGAGCATCAGCGCCTCGTCGTAGCCGTCGCGGCTCACCTCGTTCACCGCCATCATCGAGTTGAGGTAGTTGCCGTTGGCCTTCGCCCGGCACAGGGTCACGTTCACGTGGTGGCGCTGGAAGCTGGAAGTCTTCACGCGCAGGCCCTTCTCCAGCTGTTCATCGCCCAGGTAACTGCCCCAGGGCCAGGCCGCCACCATCACGTGCACCGCCAGGCCCTTGGCATGCAGGCCCATGCCCTCCGAGCCGAGGAACACCATCGGCCGGATATAGCAGGACGGCAGCCGGTTCTCGCGCACCACCCGCCGCTGCGCGTCGTTGAGCTCGTCCGGCGTGTACGGGATCTGCAGGCCGAGGATCTTGGCCGAGTTGAACAGCCGCCGGGTGTGGTCCTGCAGGCGGAAGATGGCCGTGCCCTTGGGGGTTTCGTAGGCGCGCACGCCCTCGAAGCAGCCCATGCCGTAATGCAGGGTGTGGGTGAGGACGTGGACCTTGGCCTCGCGCCAGGGCAGGAGCTGGCCATCCAGCCAGATGAAGCCATCACGATCGGCAAACGAGGTCATGGGAACACCCTGAGTAGCTGTGGTGGCACCGGCCGGGAACGCGGCCGGAGCGCCGCAAACAAGCCGCATATTTCACCACAATTCCGCGGTGCAGTCAGTCGCGCGTCGCAAGCTGCAGCACTCGGTCCACGCCGATGCGGCGCAGGCAGTGGTAGTGCCCCAGCGGGCAGGTGCGCTCGAAGCAGGGGCTGCAGTCCAGCCGCAGGTAGAGGACGTCGGCGGCAGGCGTCAGCGGCGGGGTGTAGTCGGGCGTGGAGGAGCCGTAGATCGCGACCAGCGGCGTGCCGGCGGCGGCGGCCACGTGCATCAGGCCGGAATCGTTGGTCACCGCGCGGACGCACAGGGACAGAAGATCAACCGTGTCCGCCAGCCGGGTGCGGCCGCACAGGTTCATTACCCGCTCGTTGCCTGCGCGGATGCTGTCGCCCAGCGCCGCCTCCTTGGCCGAGCCCAGGATCCAGACCTGGCGGCCGGCGGCGACGAGGCGGGCGGCCAGCTGTGCGAAATACGCCGGCGGCCACTGCTTGGCGGGACCGTACTCGGCGCCAGGCATGAGCGCCACCACGGGCCGGCCCAGGTCCAGGCCCAGCTCGCGCAGCAGGCGCGCGCGGTTGTCCTCGTCTACACGCAGGCGTGGCGGCGGGATGTCGGGCGCCGCGGCGGGCGGCCGCTCGAGGCCGAGCGCCACGAAGCGCTGCACGGTCTGCCGCAGCCGGGCGGTATCGAGCGGGCGCGGGTCGTTGATGAGGCCGAAGCGCAGCTCGCCGCGATAGCCGGTGCGGCGCGGGATGCGCGCAAACCAGGGCGCCAGTGCGGCCTTCAGCTTGCGCGGCAGCACGATGGCGCGGTCGTAGTGCTCCGCACGCAGGGCGAGTCCCAGGCGGCGCAGCTTGCCCAGCCCGAACTCGCCGTGCGCCACCGGCCACTCGATGCCGCGACGCACCTCCGGCATGCGCGCGATCAGCGGCAGCGACCAGCCCGGCGCCAGCACGTCGATCAGGCAATCGGGCGCCTGTCGGCGCAGCGTGATGAACAGGCTCTGCGCCATGACCATGTCGCCGACCCAGGACGGGCCGACGACCAGAATCTTCTGCGCCATGGGATCAGGCTTTGGCGCCATGCAGGGCGTCGAGATAGGCCTTTACGCCCTCCTCCACCGTACGAAAATCGACATCGCAGCCCGCGGCCCGCAGCTGCTTGAGGTCGGCCTGGGTGAAGCTCTGGTAGCTGTCCTTGAGGTTGTCCGGAAAGGGGATGTAACGGATGCGGCCGCGGCCATGCCAGGCGATCACCGCCCGCGCCACGTCGTTGAAGCTCTGGCTGCGGCCGGTGCCGCAGTTGAAGATACCGGAGCGCTCGGGATGATCGAGGAACCACAGGTTGACCCTGACCGCGTCGCCGACGTAAATGAAGTCGCGCCGCTGCTCGCCGTCCGCGTAACCGCTCGAGCCCTCGAACAGCCGGCACTCGCCGCTGTCGCGGATCTGCCGGTCGAAATGGAAGGCCACGCTGGCCATGTGGCCCTTGTGCTGCTCGCGCGGGCCGTAGACGTTGAAATAGCGCAGGCCCACCACCTGGCTCTTCAGGTACGGCAGGCGTGCGCGCAGGTACTGGTCGAACAGGAATTTCGAGTAGCCGTAGACGTTGAGCGGCTGCTCGCGCTCCGGATCCTCGGCGTAGTTCGGCCCGGCCCCGTACACCGAGGCCGAGGAGGCGTAGATCAGCGGGATGCGGCGAGCCTGGCAATAGTGGAACAGCTTCTTGGTGTACTCGAAGTTCACCCGTAGCATGAAGCGGCCGTCCCACTCGGTGGTGGTCGAGCAGGCCCCCTGGTGGAATACGGCGCGGACCTTGCCGAAGTCGTGATTGGCCTCCACATGGCGCAGGAAGTCGTCCATGTCGAGATAGTCGGCGATATGCAGGTCGGCCAGGTTACGGAACTTGGTGCCATCGGTCAGGTTGTCCACGGCAATGACATCCCGCAGGCCACGCCGGTTGAGGCCCTCTACGAGATTGCTGCCGATGAACCCGGCCGCGCCGGTGACGATGATCATGTGGAACCTCTTTCCATCATGAGGCCATTTCCCGGTAAAGCGCCAGATAACGCTCCGCCATGCGCTCGGGCGTATAGTCTGCCGCAATCCGCCGGCCCGATGCGCCCAGACGCTCGCGCAGAGCCGAGTCTTCTGCCAGCCTGAGGATCGCCTGTGACAGCGCAATCTCGTCCGCCGGCGGGACCAGCAGGCCATTCTGGCCGTCGTGCACGATCTCAGGGATGCCGTCTACGCGCGTTGCCACGATAGGCAGCCCGAAACTCATGGCATCCAGCAACGTCGAGCCCAGCCCCTCGTGCAACGAGGGGAACGCGAACAGATCGAAGGCGTCGAGCCAGTCACCGACATTGCACACATACCCCTCAAAGCTGACGTTCGGCAGATCGCCAGCCTCCCGCTTCAGCCAGGCCTCGTCCTTGCCGTCGCCCAGCAGCACGAACTGCAACTGCGGATGGCTCGCGACCAGCCGCCGCGCCGCCCGGATCAGGTACAGCTGGCCTTTCTGCGAGTTATCCAACGCCCCGATGTGTCCGACCAGGAACCTGCCCGGCCAGCGCGCACGGATGCCCCGTACCGCCTCGGGATCCGCAGTCAGGCGTGCCTGCGCACTGGGGATCACCCGTGGTGCCAATGCAGGCTCGTATGCCTGCAGGATCCTGCGGATGGCCGTCGAGATCGCCACCACCGCTGCGGCGTGCCGGTACATGCGTCGCGTCAGCACGCTCGGACTGGGGGCGTTATCCACGCGCCGGGTAACGATGTAGCGTGCGCCGGTGACGAGATGGCAGGCATGCGCAAAATGGGCGGCCCTGGATTCATGCGCATGCAGCAGCCAGCCTCGCCCCAGCCGTACATGCAGGATGAAAGGGCTGGCGATGGGCCGCAGCTCGAGCCCGGGCATGCCGTCCAGGCGACGGGCCAGCTCATCGCCCGCGCGCACGATGGCGCTTTGCCTGACACTGCGTGCCGCCAGCTCCCGGATCAGCAGCTCGGTCTGGCGCTCGCCACCGCGGTAGCCTTTTGCGAAATTGACATGACACACCCTCACCTCGCACCTGACTTTCAGGCCGACTGATCCTTGAAGGGGGAGCCGCGCTCTCCTTTCCAGCCCGGCCATCTCCGGTTGGTGACTAACTCCCTGATATAAATCAGCACCACATAATAGATAAACGTCTCCCTGAATTCTGAAACACCACTCTCCAGCACGTGGTTGGACAGCTCGGCATGCTCATTGAGCTGATGCGCGAACTTGGATACCGCGACGGAACAAAGCACCGTTAGCGCCAACAAACGCGGCGGTGACAGAAAACGCAGCCAGGCCGGCCCGTCCGGACGCACGCACAGTGGCAGCAAGAAGAAATAAAAAAACAGGACCAGGTCGCCTGCGGTCTTCATCGGGGTCGAGATGCCGCGGTTGTGTATATTCCACCGGACACCACCAGTCTCCGTGACGAGCCCAAGTGCGTTGAGGTAATGGTAGCCGTAGTTCAGCTCTTCGAGCAGCTGAAAAACGGCCAGCCCTGTCGCAAGCCCGTACCCCAAGCGTTCGATCGGCACTTCCGCACGACGCAGCCCCAGCGCTGCCATCACGATCACGGCAACCAGCAAGAGGTGCTGGGTGCTTTCCAGAAGACCCAATTCACGGTTGAAGGCAGGGGCAATAATGCTCTGTAGTACAGGGGTACCAGAGAAATACATCAGGACGTACGTCAGAATGACCGAGGTCGGGAGCACCCAGTAAAAGAAATGTCTCTTCAGTTTGGCGTTCATTACAGGTTGTTCTCCAGATTGTCCGACGTCGTCCCCAGCAAGCACTGCCAAAGCGACCGCACGCCGGCACGATATTCGCCGAATTCAGTATCCGCGACCACCGCCGGCAGCTCCTGCAGAGTCAGTGCGTGCACGCGCTTCCGGTAGGCGCGATAGGCGTCAGCAAGCAGCGTCGCCTCCGCGGGGGACAGCGCCCCGGCGGCATACAGGGCGTCGATCTGCCGGATGTTGTCGGTGTACTGCACCAGCTCTGGCCGTCGTGCGGCATCGCGCAGGACGGCGTATTGCACCATAAACTCGATGTCCGTGATACCGCCGCGACCGTGCTTGAGGTCGAAGCAGCCCGAGCTGTGGTCGCCGAGCTTCTCGTACATCTTTTCTCGCATGGCCCGGATCTCCTCCCGCAGCTTACCGGCCACGCGCGGCTGGCACAGCACCTCGCGCCGCAGGGCATCGAAGGCCTCGCCGACCCTGGCGTTGCCGGCGATGGGGCGGGCACGTACCAGGGCCTGATGTTCCCAGGTCCAGGCCTTTTCCAGCTGGTAGCGGCGGTATCCGTCCAGGCTCGTGACCAGCAGGCCGGAGCTACCACTGGGGCGCAACTGCATGTCCACCGCGTAAGCCACGCCACTCGGCATCTGCGCGCTCAGTATATGGATGAGCTTCTGGCCCAGGCGGGTGAAGAAGGCGCCATGATCGAGCGGCTTTACACCGTCCGTCGCCTGTCCTTCGATGCCGTCGTGCACGAAAACCAGATCGAGATCGGAACCGTACCCCAGCTCGATGCCGCCCAGCTTGCCGAAGGCAATCACCGCAAAGCCGGCCTCGGAGCCGTCCTCGCGCAGTGGGCGCCCGTGCCGCGCCCTCATCTGCTGCCAGGCCAGGCGCAGAGCATGCTGCACGATGATCTCGGCGATGTCGGTGAGATGGTCGCTGACGATCATCAGCGGCATGGCGCCACTGACATCCGCAGCGGCCACGCGCAGTACCCACGACTGCTTGAAACGCCGCAGCAGGTCCATCTGCGATTCCAGATCGTCCAGGCTGAGGGCCTGGGCTGCTTCCGCAAGTTCCCGCTCCAGTTCGGCGCGCGGCGCCGGCCGGTACAGGATGCGCGGATCCAGCAGCTCGTCCAGCAGCAACGGATGGCGTCGAATCTGCTGCGTGATCCAGGGGCTGGCCGCACACAGCGCCACCAGCTGCGACAGCGCCATGGGGCTTTCCACCAGCAGTGCCAGGTAAGTGGTACGTCCGGCCACGGCCTCGATCACCTGCAACACGCGCAGCAGGGCCGATTCGGGCTGCTCGCAGCCGCGCACGGCCCCGAACAGCAGCGGAAGCAGCTGGCTGAAGCGTCGCCGCCCTTGCTCACCGAGGCCACGGTAGACGGCGCTGCGACGCAGCTGGTGCAGGAATTCGAGGCTGGCGGTCGCCTGCGGTAACCCCTGCGCACTCAACAGACGCAGGGCCTCTGCGTCATCGACCGTTTCCTCCCAGATGGCGGCAACCTGCGCCACTGCCGCTTCATCCGCAGCGCGTGCCTGCGGGGCGGCGAACACCTGCTCGAACTGCTGGTGGACACGCGCACGGTGCCGGTCCAGTTCGGCCAGGAAGGCCGGCCAGTCCGCAAACCCCATGGCAAAGGCCAGTGCGGCGCGGCGTTCCGCGTCCGCAGGCAAGTCATGGGTTTGCTGATCCTGCCAGGCCTGCAGGCGGTTCTCGGTACGCCGCAGAAAAATGTATGCCTCGCGCAGGCTGCGCACGGCATAGGCCGGCAACAAACCCTCCTGCTCCAATACGTCGAGGGTCAGCATGAGGCTACGCTGCTGCAGGGCACGGTCCTGACCGCCGCGGATCAGCTGGAAGGCCTGGGCGATGAATTCGACTTCGCGGATGCCGCCGGCGCCGAGCTTGATGTTGTCTTTGTAGCCGTTACGGTGCAGCTGCTGCTCGATCAGGCTCTTCATTTCGCGCAGCGACTCGAAGGCGCCGAAATCCAGGTAACGCCGGTAGACGAACGGCCGCAGCGTCTCCAGTAACCGATCGCCCGCCGCACGATCGCCGGCGACCGGACGGGCCTTGATCAGCGCATAGCGCTCCCACTCGCGTCCGTGCGTCTGGTAATACTGCTCCATTGCGTCCACATGCATGACCAGCGGGCCGCTCTTTCCGAACGGGCGCAGTAGTGTGTCCACGCGGTAAACAAAACCGTCCGCCGTCGGCTCGCTCAGCGCCCGTACCATGGCCTGCGCCAGGCGGCGACAGTATTCCTCGTGCTCCAGCGGGTGCGGTCCGTCACTGACGCCGTCCGCATCGTAGGCCAGGATCAGATCGATATCCGACGAGAAATTCAGCTCCCTCCCCCCCAGCTTGCCCATGCCGAGCACGATGAGGCGTGCAGCGGCATCGGTGCCGCGCAGCAGGCCGTGCCGCGCACTGAAATCGCGTTCCAGCCAGACCAGCGCGGCTTCCACGCAGGCATCGGCCAGGTCCGACAGCTCGGCCAGTGTCTCCGGCAGGCTGGCCCAGCCCGCCAGATCGCGCCAGGCGATGCGCACCAGCTCGCGATTGCGCCGCTTGCGCAGCACGCGCATCAGTTCGGGCAATGTGGCCGCAGACTGCTGATCCGCATGCAGCCGATAGCTGAGCTCTCCGGGCCTGTAGGCTCTTAGCAGATCTCCGCCCTGGGCCAGCTCCTCCAGTAAAAGCGGATCGCGCAGGCAAGACTGTGCAACAAAAGGGCTAGCAGCCCAAACCGTGAACAAGCTCGAACACAGCGATTCTGGCAACTGGACATGTCCGTTTCGTATCCAGGATTGCCACTGCTGGCCGACCCGTGTTTTGAGCAGTGGAGGCAGGCCGGCGATCGGATCAGAACTCATCCGGTATGCCGCTTTTCCGCGGCAACTGCTTGCAGTAGATCAAGTGTGGCTTGCATCTTCGATTCGATCCCATGGCGCTCAGCCAGCCTGCGCGCCGCAATCGAGGCTTGCTGGATTCGGCCAGCGTCGCACCATGTACGTAATGCCTGCACCAGCTTCTCGCGACCATCCGAGAGCGAGAATACGCTGCCTTGTACATCAGATTCGATCAGTTCGCTGCCCCCGTTGCTATCGGTAGTAACTACGGGCATGCCTGAAGCCAGCGCCTCGATCGTGGCGTTGGCAAACGGATCATAGCGTGTGGGCAGGACATAAACGTCGGCTGCGCCGTAACATGCCTCTGGATCAGTTCGTGCACCCAGAAAACGCACTTCATTAGCGATGCCCAGAGCCCGTGCACGCGCTTCGTAGCGTGGCTGACCGGAGTCCCTACCCACTACCAGTAATCGTGCGTGTGGATGGGTCGCAGTCACGAACGGGAAAGCCTCGAGCAGCAGGTCCAGACCCTTGCGTGGGAATCCACTGCCAAGGAAAAGAAACACCACATGATCGGGCGCAAAGCCTGCCTCGCGTCTGATCACCGCCCCCCGTCCATCACGATGCCGGGGATGGAAACGCTCAAGGTCAACGCCATTGTAGATGACTTCGATAGCGGCTTCCGGCACCCCATATCGCTGCATTACGTCACGCTTCACCATGGCCGCATTGGTAATTATCCGGCGGTAAGCACCAGCCGCGAAACAGCGTTGCTCGATTGCCAGTGCTACTCGATCTTTGAACCGCAGCTGGGTCGGGCGGGAACTCGCCGCGCCAACGAAGTCGCTCATGGCATCAAGCTGGGTCTGGTAACAGCCGCCACCCATACGCACTATGTCCTGACTCCAGGTACGTCCCAAGCCAAACACTACGTCGTATTCATTGCCATGCTTACGCACATAACGTTCTACGGCGCGCGCGAATGCCCAGCGCCGCCACCCTGGTCCCAGGGCGAAGTTATGGAGCACAACGAAACGTGCGCGCGGATGCGGAGATTCCCGATGACTGCGACACACAATGGTCACCTCGTGACCACGCTCGCACAGGTATTGGGCCAAGTAGTTGAGATAGCGCTCGGTGCCTCCGCTATGGGCATGGCGCATATGGGTCAAACAAATACGCATGACAGCACTCTAGCAAAGACAAAGGCCCCGTTGCCGGGGCCTTTGTGCTCGACCTGTGAGAATATGGCGATTACATCATGTCGCCCATGCCGCCCATGCCGCCGCCCGGCATCGGGGCCTCTTCCTTCTTCGGCAGCTCGGCCACCATGGCCTCGGTGGTGAGCATCAGGCCGGCGATGGAGGCCGCGTTTTGCAGCGCGGAACGGGTGACCTTGGTCGGGTCCAGGATGCCCATCTTGACCATGTCGCCGAACTCGCCGGTGGCGGCGTTGTAGCCGAAGTTGCCCTTCTCGGAGGCCACCTTGTTCAGCACCACAGAGGCCTCGGCGCCGGCATTGCTGACGATCTCGCGCAGCGGGGCTTCCATGGCGCGCTTGGCGATGCGGATGCCGGCGTCCTGGTCCTCGTTGTCGCCCTTGAGCTTCTCGATCGCCTGCAGCGCGCGGATCAGGGCCACGCCGCCGCCCGGCACCACGCCCTCTTCCACCGCCGCTCGCGTGGCGTGCAGGGCGTCCTCGACGCGGGCCTTCTTTTCCTTCATCTCGGTCTCGGTCGCGGCGCCGACCTTGATCACCGCCACGCCGCCGGCCAGCTTGGCCACGCGCTCCTGCAGCTTCTCCTTGTCGTAGTCGCTGGTGGCTTCCTCGATCTGCTGGCGGATCGCCTTGATGCGCGCCTCGATCTTCTTGGAGTCGCCGGCGCCGTCGATGATGGTGGTGTTCTCCTTGTCCACCTGCACCTTCTTGGCCTGGCCAAGGTCGGCCAGCGTGGCCTTCTCCAGGCTCATGCCCAGCTCCTCGGAGATGACCTTGCCGCCGGTCAGCACGGCGATGTCCTCGAGCATGGCCTTGCGGCGGTCACCGAAGCCCGGCGCCTTGACCGCGCAGACCTTGACGATACCGCGGATGGTGTTGACCACTAGAGTCGCCAGCGCCTCGCCCTCGACGTCCTCGGCCACGATCAGCAGCGGACGGCTAGCCTTGGCCACGCCCTCGAGGATCGGCAGCATCTCGCGGATGTTGGAGATCTTCTTGTCGTGCAGCAGGATCAGCGGGTTTTCCAGCTCGACGCTCATGCTCTGCTGGTTGTTGATGAAGTACGGCGACAGGTAGCCGCGGTCGAACTGCATGCCCTCGACCACGTCCAGCTCGTTCTCCAGGCCCGAGCCGTCCTCGACCGTGATCACGCCTTCTTTGCCGACCTTCTGCATGGCCTCGGCGATGATGTTGCCGATGGCCTCGTCAGAGTTGGCCGAGATCGTGCCGACCTGGGCGATGGCCTTGTTGTCGTCACAGGGCTTGGAAAGCTTCTTGAGCTCCTCGACCGCTGCAACCACGGCCTTGTCGATGCCGCGCTTGAGGTCCATCGGGTTCATGCCGGCGGCGACTGCCTTCATGCCTTCCTTCAGGATCGCCTGCGCCAGCACGGTCGCGGTGGTGGTGCCGTCACCGGCCACGTCGGAGGTCTTGCTCGCGACCTCCTTCACCATCTGCGCGCCCATGTTCTCGAACTTGTCCTTGAGCTCGATCTCCTTGGCCACGGACACGCCGTCCTTGGTCACGGTCGGGGCGCCGAAGCTCTTCTCCAGCACCACGTTGCGGCCCTTCGGGCCCAGGGTGACCTTGACCGCGTTGGCCAGGATGTTGACGCCGTGCAGCAGGCGCTGGCGTGCGTCGTCACCGAATCGTACGTCTTTGGCAGCCATGTTCTATGTCCTCTCGTCTGAATTCGTTTGGTGGGGTTCTGTCATCCCGGCAAAGACCGGAATCCAGTGCCTCTCTGAGGTCCGCGGTGCTTCAGGTCAGGATGGCCATGATGTCTTCTTCGCGCATCACGACCAGTTCCTGACCATCGAGCTTGACCTCGGTGCCCGAGTACTTGCCGAACAGCACCTTGTCGCCGACCTTGACATCCAGGGGACGAACCTTGCCGTCCTCCAGGATTTTGCCGTTGCCGACCGCCATCACTTCACCGCGGATCGGCTTCTCGGCTGCGGTATCCGGGATCACGATGCCGCCGGCCGTCTTGGTTTCGGCCTCCAGGCGCTTCACGATCACGCGATCATGCAGGGGACGAATCTTCATGGGTTAGTGACTCCTTGAAAAATATGGTATTTTTCTACATGGGCGGCATTCTTGAAGAGCCGGCCGCCCACCCGGCAGTCTATTAGCACTCGCCTTTGGTGAGTGCTAATAATAGCCGCGAGTTATCCAGAGTCAAGGGTCCGATTGCCGTACCCGACCCGATTTGTCATTCTGGGCCGCCCGCGCCGGCCCGGAACGCTTGTTCACGATCTTTCGCCAGGAGTTTTTGCCCATGAAACAGCCTAGTTTGCGCAAGGTCGCCATTCTCGGCGGCGCACGCATCCCCTTCTGCCGCTCCAACACCGCCTACGCCACCCTGAGCAACAAGGACATGCTGACCAGCGCGTTCAGCGCCCTGGTCAAGCGGTACAAGCTGCAGGGTGAACGCCTGGGACAAGTCGCGGCCGGCGCGGTGCTCAAGCACTCGCGCGATTTCAACCTGTGCCGCGAGTCGGTGCTGTCCTCCGGGCTGGCGCCGGAAACCCCGGCCTGCGACCTGCAGATGGCCTGCGGCACCGGGCTGGAGGCCACACTGCTGATCGCCAACAAGATCGCGCTGGGCCAGATCGAGGCCGGCATCGCCGGCGGCGTGGACACCACCTCCGACGCGCCGATCGGCGTCAGCGAGGGGCTGCGCAAGATCTTGCTCGAAGCCAACCGCGGCAAGACCGCGGCCGACCGGCTCAAGGCCTTCCTCAAGTTTCGGCCCAAGGACCTGATCCCGCTCATACCCGGCGTGGCCGAGCCCAGAACCGGTCTGTCGATGGGCGAAAGCTGCGAACTGATGGTCAAGGAATGGAAAATCAGCCGCGAGGAGCAGGACCGGCTGGCCTATGAAAGCCACATGAAGGCCGCCAAAGCCTATGAGGAAGGTTTCTTCGATGATCTCGTCGTCCCCTTCAACGGCGTCGAGCGCGACAACAACCTGCGCGCCGACACCACACTGGAGAAACTGGCCACGCTCAAGCCGGCTTTCGACAAAAAGAGCGGCCAGGGCACGCTGACCGCCGGCAATTCCACGCCGCTGACCGACGGCGCCTCGGCCGTGCTGCTGGCGTCCGAGGAATGGGCCAAGCGGCACAACCTGCCGGTGCTGGCTTATCTGGTGGACGGCGAAACCGCGGCCGTGGACTTCGTCGGCAAGAAGGAAGGCCTGCTGATGGCGCCGGCCTATGCGGTGCCGCGCCTGCTGTCGCGCCATGGACTGACACTGCAGGACTTCGACTACTACGAGATCCACGAGGCCTTCGCTGGCCAGGTGCTATGCACGCTCAAGGCCTGGGAGTCGGAAACCTTCTGCCGCGACCGACTGGGCCTGCCCAAGCCACTGGGTTCGATCGACCGCAGCAAGCTCAACGTCAAAGGCAGCTCACTGGCCGTCGGCCATCCCTTCGCCGCCACCGGCGGGCGCATCGTGCCGACCCTGGCCAAGCTGCTGCACCAGAAGGGCTCGGGCCGCGGCCTGATCTCGATCTGCGCCGCCGGCGGCCAGGGCGTGACCGCCATCCTGGAGCGCTGACCGGATTCCGTCGGACGACACGCACGATAGGGAGACACGATGAGCCTGTTCCGCACCAAGCCACTCAATGCCGATCACAACCCGAGCGACCTGCGCCGCGTGCTGAACGCCTGGGACCTCACGCTGCTCGGCATCGGCTGCATCATCGGCACCGGCATCTTCGTGCTCACCGGCATCACGGCGGCGACCACTACCGGGCCCGCCATCGTGCTGGCCTTCGTCGTATCCGGCTTAGCCTGCGCGTTCGCGGCGCTCTCGTACGCGGAGCTCGCCTCGAGCTATGGCGGCTGTGGCAGCGCCTACGGTTACGCCTACGCCTCGCTCGGCGAGTTCATCGCTTGGATCATCGGCTGGGATCTGATCCTCGAATACCTGCTCTCGACCGCGACCGTCGCCGTCGGCTGGTCACGCTACTTCGGCCGTGGGCTGGAGCTCATCGGCCTGCCGCTACCGGAGACCCTGCTCAAGTGCCCGGCCGATGGCGGTCTCATCAACCTGCCGGCGGTCGGCATCGTCATGGCGCTCGCCATCCTGCTTGCCATCGGCGTCAAGCAAAGCGCACGTTTCAACAATGCCATCGTGCTCATCAAGCTCGGCACGCTGGGCATCTTCATCGCGCTGGCCTCGCAGCACGTGAACCCCCAGAACTGGACGCCCTTCATGCCCTTCGGCTGGGAGGGTGTGATGCACGGCGCCGCCATCATCTTCTTCGCCTACATCGGCTTCGACGCGGTTTCGACCGCCGCCGAGGAATGCGTCAAGCCGCGTCGTGACCTGCCCATCGGCATCCTCGGCAGTCTCGGCATCTGCACGTTGCTGTACATCATCGTGTCGGCGCTGCTGACCGGCGTCGTGCCGTACGCGACGCTCGACACGGCCTCGCCGATGGCCGACGCGCTCAAGGCGCTCGGCTACCAGTGGGGCCTCGCGCTCGTCACTGCCGGCGCGATCGCCGGCTTGACGACGGTGATGCTGGTGCTCTACTACGGGCTCACGCGCGTGTTTCTCGCCATGTCGCGCGACGGCCTGCTGCCGTCGGTGTTTTCGGCGGTGAACCACAACACGCACACACCGGTGCGCATCATCCTCGTCAGCGGCGTGGTGATGGCGCTCACCGCCGGACTCACCCCGATCCATGCCCTCGCCGAGCTGGTCAACATGGGCACGCTGGCCGCCTTCGTGCTGGTCTGCGCCGGCGTGATCCTCCTGCGCCACACCCATCCCGATCTGCCGCGCCCGTTCAAAGTGCCGTTCGGTCCGGTGATCCCGATGCTCGGCATCCTGTTCTGCGGCTACTTGATGTACAGCCTGCCCGTCGTGACTTGGCTGCGCTTCATGGTCTGGATGCTGATCGGACTCGTCATCTACTTCGTTTATTCGCGGCGCAACAGTCTGCTCGAAAAGGTGCCCAGCTCGACGTGAGCAGCCGCGTGCCCGACACCGGCATCCTGCTGGTCAATCTCGGCACGCCGGCGGCACCGACCGCCGGCGCCATCCGCGCCTTCCTGCGCGAGTTCCTGCACGACCGGCGCGTGGTCGAGCTGACGCGCTGGCTGTGGTGCCCGATCCTGTACCTCTTCATCCTGCCGTTCCGGCCGCGCCGGCTGGTACACGCCTACCGCGCCATCTGGACCGCCGAGGGTTCGCCGCTGCTGGCGATCTCGCGGCGCCAGGCGGCGGCGCTGGAAGCGGCCGTCGGCGTGCCGGTGCAGCTGGGTATGCGCTACGGCCAGCCATCGATCGCGCAAGGCCTGCGCGCCCTGCGCGCCGCCGGCGCGGCGCGCGTGCTGGTGCTGCCGCTGTATCCGCAGTACTCCGCCACCACCACCGCTTCGGTATTCGATGCCGTGGCTGACGCGCTGCGGCGCGAACGCGCCCTGCCGGAGCTGCGCTTCGTCATGGACTACCACGACGATCCCGGCTACATCGCCGCGCTGGCCGACAGCGTGCGCCGCCACTGGGCCGCCCACGGCCGCGGCGACAAGCTGCTGTTGTCCTTCCACGGCATTCCCCAGCAGTACGCGCGCGCGGGCGACCCCTATCATGGCCGCTGTCACATCACCGCGCGGCTGTTGGCACGGGCACTGGACCTGAAACCGGACGACTGGACCCTGGGCTTCCAAAGCCGCGTGGGCCGGGCGCCCTGGCTGCAGCCCTATACCGACCACCAGATCGAAGATCTGGCGGAGGCTGGAATCAAGACACTGGACGTGATCGCACCAGGATTCTCCGCCGACTGCCTGGAGACGCTGGAGGAGATCCGCCTGCGCTATGCGGAACTGTTCCGCGCCAAAGGCGGCGGCGCGTTGCGCTACATCCCCGCGCTGAACGACGACGAGGCGCACATCCGCGCCCTGGCGGCGCTGGCCCGGCGCCACCTGCGGGACGGGTGCGATGCTGCCGGCGGCGACGCTGGGGTATGATCGTGGGCGTGCCGCCCCGCATTCCCGAGCCGCTCCGGCGCCGCCTTCCCCTCCTGATCCTGCTGGGCGCATTCGCGCTGGCGCTGCTGCTCTGGTACACGCGCAGCCCGCCGCCGGCCACCGTGGTGGCGGAGAAGGTCTGGCCGGTCTCCACCGAAACGATCCAGCTGCGCGAACTCGCGCCCAGCCTGCAGCTCTACGGCCGGGTCGAATCGCCCGCCGCCGCCGACATGGGCAGCAACATCGCGGCCGACGTCGAGGAGGTACGCGTGCTGGAGGGCGACAGCGTACGCAAGGGCCAGCTGCTGGTGCGAATGGACGACGACGAGCCCGCCATCCGCGTGCGCGGCGACGAGGCCGCCCTGCGGCATGAGCGCGAGCTGCTGGCGCTGGCGCGCAAGGATCTGGCCCGCGCCGAGCAGCTGTACCGCGACGGGTTGGCCTCGCAGGCGGACGTGGACGCCGCGCGCCAGGCCGTCGAGCAGCGCGCACTGGCGGTCGCCGGTCGCGAGCAGAGCCTGGCCGCCGCGCGCCTCGCGCTCGAGCGCACACGCGTCGTCGCGCCCTTCGACGGCCGCGTCACGCGGGTCGCGGTGGCGGTCGGCGACCGCGTGACCCCGGGCCAGCCCCTGGTCAGCCTGTACGACCCGGTGCGCCTGGAGCTGCGCGCACCGATGCCCGCCGCCTATTTGCCGCGACTGCGGCAGGCGCTGGCTGCCGCCGGCCGGCTGCCGGCGCGGGTGATGCTGGACGGCGAAGAGGCGCCGGCGCTGCTGCTGCGGCTGTCGGGCGAAGCACGCGGCAGCAGCAACGTGGACGGCTTCTTCCGCCTGGACCCGCCGCGGCCCGAACTCGAGCCGGGCCGCACGCTCGAGATCACCCTGCTGCTGCCGCCCGAGCCGGCGGTGGCCGCGGTGCCCTTCGAGGCGCTGTACCAGAACAACCGCGTCTATGTCGCCGAGGGCGAGCGCATGCGCGGCATCACGGTTGAGCGCATCGGCGAATACCGCGCGCCCGGTGAGCGGCCGCGCGTGCTGGTGCGCAGCCCGGCGCTGCAGGACGGCATGCGTCTGATCACCACCCAGCTGCCGCTGGCGGTGGACGGCCTCAAGGTCAGTCCGCAGGACTGAGCCCGCCTCGAGCTGGAACCGCCGATGCGCCGCGACCCGATCGGATTCTTCACCCACCACCCGGTCGCGGCCGATCTGCTGATGGTGCTGATGATCCTGTCCGGTATCGCCGCCGTGACACAGCTCAACACACAGTTCTTCCCCACCTTCAGCATCGACTACATCAACATCAACGTGGCCTGGCGCGGCGCCACCGCCGAGGACATCGAGCAGGGCATCACCAACGTCATCGAACCCGAGCTGCGCGACCTCGACGACGTGCGCCGCGTCACCTCGGTCTCGGCCCAGGGCATGTCCTCGATCTTCATCGAGTACCACCAGGGCACCGACCTCAGCGCCGCGCTGAGCGAGGTCAACGAGGTCATGGGCCGGGTGCGTGGACTGCCGGCCACGGCCGAGGATCCCGAGATCATCGTGCTGGAAAACAAGGAACTGATCGCGCGCGTGCTGCTGGCCGGCAACAAGACGCGCGAGGAACTGCGCCTGCTGGCCAAGCAGATGGAGCGCGAGCTGCTGCAGCGCGGCATCACCAAGGTCGAGCTGTCCGGCCTGCCCGAGGAAGAGATCGCGATCCAGATCCCGGCCGAAACCCTGGCCGACCTCGGCCTGCCCCTGCACCAGATCGCCGCGCAGATCGACGCGCGCAGCCTCGACCTGCCGGCCGGCGAGGTCGGCGGCGGCGACGTCGGCCGCCAGCTGCGCGGGCTCGAGCAGCGTCGTGCGCCCGGCGATTTCGCCAGCCTGCGCATCACCAACCGCGACGGCACCCAGGTGCTGCGGCTCGGCGACCTGGCCGAGATCGAGCGCCGCCCGCGCAGCGGCGAGGTGATCACGCGCTACCAGGGCAAGCCGGCGGTGGAGATTACGCTCTGGCGCGGTAAGACCGAGAACACACTGGACGCCGCCAACATCCTCAATGCCTGGCTGGCGGACACGCGGCCGCAGCTGCCGCAGGGCGTCGAGCTGATCGTGTACAACGAGCAGTGGACCCTGATCAAGGAACGCATCGACATGCTGCTCGGCAACGGCGTGCAGGGCCTGGTCTTCATCATCGTCATCCTGTTCCTGACGCTCAACGCGCGCGTCGCCTTCTGGGTGGCCTGGGGCATTCCCAGCGCGCTGCTGGCGACGCTGGCGGTGATGTATCTGTTCGGCGGCAGCATCAACATGGTCAGCCTGTTCGCGCTGATCCTGACCCTCGGTATCATCGACGACGACGCCATCGTCGTTGGCGAGGATGCGCTGGCCCACTACCAGGGCGGGGAGGACCCGATGCGCGCGGCCGAGGGTGGCGCGCGGCGCATGTTCTGGCCGGTGCTGGCCTCCTCGCTCACCACCATGGCCGCGTTCCTGCCGCTGACGCTGGTCGGCGGCATCATCGGCACGGTCATGATCTCGATCCCGCAGGTCGTGATCTGCGTGATCATCGCCTCGCTGCTGGAGTGCTTCCTGGTGCTGCCGGCGCACCTGCACCGCAGCTTCGTGAAGATCCGCCACGCCGCGCCGACCGGCCTGCGCCGCGTCATCGACGAGGGCTTCGACCGCTTTCGTGAGCAGCGCTTCCGCCGCCTGGTGCGCTGGGCCATTGCCAACCGCGGCGCCACCGTCGCCATCGCCGTGGCGGTGGTGATGCTGGTGCTGACGCTGCTGTCCACCGGCCGCGTCAAGTTCCAGTTCTTCCCCACGCCCGAGAATTCGGTGATCTTCGCCAACGTCACCTTCGCCGCGGGCACGCCGGTCGAGCGCGTGGACACGTTCCTGGACGAGCTGGAACGCAGCCTCTACGCGACCGACGCGGCGCTGGGCGGCGGTCTGGTGGTCTCGGCGCTGACCGAACGCGGCCGCGCCCCGGTGGACGACGGCGCCTTCAACCGCTACGGCGACCGCTACGGCTCCCTACGGCTGGAGCTGCTGCCGCCCGACGCGCGCCAGGTGCGCAATCCCCGCTTCATCAGCGAATGGCAGAAGCGCATCCGCCTGCCGCCCGGCGTCGAGAACTTCGAGGTGTACTCGCCGACCGGCGGCCCACCGGGACGTGATATCGAGCTGCGCCTGCGCGGCGACGACATCCACCTGCTCAAGGCCGCGGCCGAGGAGCTGGCCGCCGCGCTGCGCGGCTATCCGGGCATCCATGCCGTCGCCGACGACACGCCCTATGGCCGCGAGCAGCTGGTCTACCGCCTCACCCCGCAGGGCGAGGCGCTGGGCCTGACGGTGAGCGAGGTCGGGCGCCAGCTGCGCGCCGCCTATGACGGCGAACTGGTGCAGGTTTTCCAGGACCTCGGCGACGAGATCGAGGTGCGCGTGATCCTGCCCGAGGCGCAGCGACGCACGCTGGCCAGCCTGGACACGCTGCCGATCGTCCTGCCCGGCGGCGCCACGGTGCCACTGTCCAGCGTGGCCGTGATCGAGCCGCGGCGCGGCTTCGAGACGCTGCGCCACCGCGACGGCAAGCTGGCGATCAAGGTGTCGGGCGACGTGGACGAGACCACCAGCAACGCCAACGAACTGATCGCGCAGATCGATCGCGAGGTGCTGCCGCGGCTGGTGGACAAGTACCACGTCGAGGTGCTGTACGAGGGCCGCGCCGAGGACCAGGCCGAAACGCTGGGCGACATGAAGCTGGGCGCCTGGGTCGGCCTGGTGCTCATCTACGTCGTGCTGGCCTGGATCTTCGGCTCCTATGTCTGGCCGCTGCCGGTGATGGCGATCATCCCGCTGGGGCTGGCCGGCGCGGTGTTCGGGCACTGGGTCATGGGCATCGACCTGACCGTGGTGTCGCTGTTCGGGCTGTTCGGCCTGGCCGGTATCGTGGTCAACAATTCCATCATCCTGGTGTCCTTCTACAAGGAGCTGCGCGAGCAGGGCGTGCCGGTGCGGCAGGCGCTGGAGGACGCTTCCTGCCTGCGACTGCGCGCGATGATCCTCACCTCGGTCACCACCATCGCCGGCCTGAGCCCGCTGGTGGCGGAAACCTCGACCCAGGCGCAGTTCCTGATCCCGCTGGCGGTGTCGATCTGCTTCGGTCTGGCCATCGCCACCCTGCTGGTGCTGGTGCTGGTGCCTGCGCTGCTCGGCCTGTACGAGGCGCGCGAGGGCCGGCTTGCGGCGACGGCGCCGCACCGCGAATCCGCGGGTACCTGAAGCGGACACGAATGCTAGAATCCCGCCCTGCCCGGGGGCTGCGCGCCGCGCCGCCCCACTGTCCGGAGTGGATCCCGTGCTCGAGTACTTCCTGCAATACGGCCTGTTCCTGGCCAAGACCGTCACGATCGTCATCGCGATCGCGCTGATCATCGGCCTGCTGGTCAACGCCTTCCGCCATGCGCGCGAGTTCGCCACCGAGCATCTCGAGGTCAAGAACCTCAACCGCCGCTTCGAGAACCTGGCGGAGGTGCTGTTCCACGAGCTGCTGAGCCCGCCCGAGCGCAAGGCGCACGCCAAGCAGCGCAAGGCGGAGCACAAGCAGCGCGCCAAGGCCGCCAAGCTCGGCAAGGCGCCGCGCCCGCGGGTTTTCGTGCTCGACTTCGACGGCGACATCCGCGCCTCGGCGGTGGACAACCTGCGCGAGGAAGTGAGCGCCGTAGTGCAGGTGGCGCGCCCGCAGGACGAAGTGCTGCTGCGCCTGGAAAGCAGCGGCGGCATGGTGCACGGCTACGGGCTGGCCGCCTCGCAGCTCCGTCGCCTGCGCCAGGCCGGCATCCGCCTGACCGCGGCGGTGGACAAGGTCGCCGCCAGCGGCGGCTATATGATGGCCTGTGTCGCGGATCGTATCATCGCCGCGCCCTTCGCCGTGATCGGCTCGATCGGCGTGGTGGCGCAGCTGCCCAACTTCAACCGCTTCCTGAAAGAACACAACGTCGACTTCGAGCTGCACACGGCGGGCGAATACAAGCGCACGCTGACGCTGTTCGGCGAGAACACCGAGGCCGCGCGCGCCAAGTTCCGCGAGGAGCTGGAAGAGGCGCATGCGCTGTTCAAGGGCTTCGTCACCGACAACCGCCCGCAGCTCGACATCGCGCAGGTCGCCACCGGCGAGCACTGGTACGGCAGCCGCGCGCTCGAGTACCGGCTGGTGGACGCGATCCAGACCAGTGACGACTACCTGCTGGCCGCCAGCAAGGACAAGGACATCTTCGAGGTGAGGTTCAAGCGCCGCCAGGCGCTGCCCGAGCGCCTGGCGCACAGCATCCGCACAGCGATCAAGACGCTCTCGAGCTAGCGATACAACAGCAGATCCTGGCGTACTTCCAGCCAGGCCGCCTCGTCGGCCGACGCGAGCGCCTCCAAATCGCCCGGTGCCGCCGCGGGATCGTCCACCCACTGGCGCAGCAGCTCACTGCCGTTGATGAGATCGATGGCCAGGCGCTCGTGCTCGTACTCGTAGGGGAAGTCGCGCCACAGCGGGTAGTCCGGACGCAGGCGCCGGAGCGCCTTGAAGGCCAGCGCCTGCAGCCGCCACGGCCGGAACGCCGCGTGTTCGTAGCGGCCGTCCTCCACATGGATTTGCACACCGGCGCACAACTTGCCGACATGCTTGTGGAAGGTCGGCTCGAACCAGCATTCGCGCAGGCTGCAGCCACGCAGCCAGTGCGGCGCCAACGCCCGCATCTCCTTCAGCAGGGCGCGTGCATCGAGGTCCGGTGCGCCGAACAGCTCCAGCGGGCGCGTCGTGCCGCGCCCCTCGGACAGGGTCGTACCCTCCAGCATCACCGTGCCGGCGTAGCAGCGCGCCATCCACAGGTTGGGCGCATTCGGGCTCGGGTTGACCCAGCTGCGCTCGCCCAGCGGCCAGCCATGGCCCGGCGTGGCGTCCGGCTGCCAGCCCTGCATTTCGATCACGCGATAGTCCACGTCGAGCCTGAGCTGGCGGATGAACCAGTACCCCAATTCACCCAGCGTCAGGCCGTGGCGCATGGGCATGGGACCGGCACCGACGAAGCTTTCCCAGCCAGCGCGCAGCGTCAGACCCTCGACCGGCCGGCCGACGGGATTGGGTCGATCCAGCACCCAGACCACCTTGCCGTGCTGCGCCGCTGCCTCCAGCACGTAGCGCAGCGTGGTGATAAAGGTGTAGATGCGGCAGCCGAGGTCCTGCAAATCCACCAGCAGCAGATCGAAGCTGTCCAGCATCGCCGCGGTCGGCTGCCGCACCGCCCCGTACAAGCTGAACACGGGGATGCCATGCACCGGATCGTAGAAGTCCGGCGACTCAATCATGTTGTCCTGCTTGTCGCCGCGCAGGCCGTGCTGCGGGCCGAAGGCCGCGCTGAGCCTGATGCCGGCCGCAGCCAGCGCGTCCAGCGCATGCGTCAGATCGGGGGTGACCGAGGCCGGGTGCGCCAACAGCGCCACACGTCGGCCGGACAGAGGCTTGCGCAGGGCCGCGTCTTCCAGCAGGCGGTCGAGTCCGAACTTCATGGAAGTGATGTTTCCGTCGTGCCCGCGCGAGCGGGATTGAGAGAGGTGTTCTAGCCTAGTCAGTTTCGCGGCGCGCCGTCCATCGGCAGCGTCAGCGTGAAACCGTCCGGGTGATGAAAGTCGGGCCGGTCCGCGGGATGCGCCAGCGCCCAGTACGACAGCCCGCCGTCCGCCGCCTCGATCACCGCCGAAACGGCGAGCCGCAGGACGGCCGCCGCCGGCAGCGTGGCCAGCTCCAGGCGCGCACTCAGTTCATACACTTGGGCATCGCGCCGCACCGAGATCGCAGGCGCCGCTGGGTCCGCGGCCAGGATCTCCGGCTGGCGGTAGGCGCGAAAGCGGTACAGTGCCCACGCGCCCGAGGGCGCGAAGTTGAATTCCGTATAGGCATCCTGGCCGGCGGCGCGGACGAACAGCTCGAAGCAGCTGTGCCGCCACAGCCCGTCGGCACGGCACGGTACGGACGGTGCCGGCAGCACGAGCGCGCTGAGATCGCCGCGCAGGCGATAACGCAGCTGCAACCCGCCGTCGTCCATCCGCTGCAACTCGAACGCCAGCGCGGTCCCCCTCGGCGCGGGCGTGGACGGATGGGCGCGCAGCGCCAAACTGGTCTTGCTGCCGCCGGCTGGGGACTCAACCATGTTCGGCGAACAGGGCCTGCAGCGACGCCGGCAGGCGCGCCGGGCTGGCCGCGCGGGCGAAGGGCCGCGAGTTGAAGGTGTTCCAGAACAGCACATTGCGGTCGCGGCCCGGGCCGGCGCAGTAGTCGAGGCAGGCAGCCAGCGCCTTACCGGTATAGGTCGTCTCCAGCGGCAGACGCGCCGCGGCCCAGTCCACGGCCGCGCGTGCCGCGGGCGTCGGTGCGGCATAAGCCGGGCCGAGGTAATCGCCGACCAGCTCGAACGCATCGTCCGCCAGCTTCGCCTCCGGCACCGCGGGATCCAGGCTGCGCAGATAGCGCAGCACGTCGGCGGCATAGGCGGTAACGACGGCCCGGTTCGCGAACAGCGGCTCGGCCGTGCGCACCGCGAACACGCGGGACGGCAGCCCCGCCAGCTGCAGCCCGGCGATGAGGCCGGCGGCGGTGCCGCAGCTGCCGGCGGCGATGAAGATCGCGTCGGGCACCGGCAGCGCGCCGGCCCGCAGCTGCGCCGCCAGCTCGAGCCCGGCTGTCACGAAGCCGGCGTTGCCCAGGCGCGTGCTGCCGCCGACCGAGATGAAATACGGCCGCTCGCCGGCCTGCGCCCGCGCCGCGAAGGCGCGGCGCGCATTGAGCAGGCAGCCGGCGATGCCCGGTGCATGCTTGATCTGCGCACCGGCCTCGACCTCGCCCAGCAGGTTGGCCCTGACTTGCGCGGTCACCGGGTGGTCGAACAGCGACAGCTCCACCGCGAAGCCCAGGGCGCGGCCGTGCAAGGCCGTGGCCAGCGCCTGGTTGGAGCCGATGCCGCCGATCGTGACCAGCGACCTGGCCTCGCGCAGCGCGGCCTCGGCCAGCAGGTGTTCCAGTTTCCTGATCTTGTTGCCGCCGTAGAGCGGCGCGGTCAGGTCATCGCGCTTGACGTACAGCGTGCCGCGCCGCATGCCGGGCGGCGCCGGCCAGGCCTCGACCGGCGTTGGCAGTGTCGCCAGCGGCCGCCACGGCAGGCGGCCGTAGAGAGCGGGAAAGCGCTCGAACAGCGCATTCGATCGCCCAGCATGCAGCGTCAGCAGCCGATCCGATGGGTAGCGGCCGACCTGGTTGACGCGGTAGACGGTGTAACCCACCCCCGCCGCAGCAGCCAGTGCCGCGCCGCCGAGCGCGCCGGCACCGGCGGCGAGCAAACGCCGGCGGGTCAGCCCGGATGGCGGGGTGTCGGGTATGCCGGAAGGATCCACGCCGCGAGCCTAGTGCGCGGCCCGGCGCTCGGTCAAACAGCACGCCAGAATTGATCCGAGAAGACTTCGGCACACGCAGGCGATCTGGTAGAGTTTTTGCGTTCTCAACACATGGAGGTCGCCATGCAGCTTCGCAGCGACAGTTTCAGGGACAACCAGCCCATGCCCGGCAAGTATGCGTTCTGCGTGCCGGACCCGGCCAGTCACGTCAAGCTCGCCGACAACCACAACCCGCACCTGGCCTGGACCGGTGCGCCGACGGGTACGAAAAGCTTCGTGCTGATTTGCGTCGACCCGGATGCGCCGACGCGCCCCGATGACGTCAACCGGGAAGGCCGCACGGTGCCGGCCAGCCTGCCCCGCGGCAATTTCTTCCACTGGGTCATGGTGGACATCCCCGCCAACGTGACCGAGATCGCCGCCGGCAGCTGCAGTCACGGTGTGCACGCGCACGGCAAGAAGCATCCGCCCGGACCGTCCGGCAGCCGCCAGGGCGTCAACGACTACACCGGCTGGTTCAAGGGCGATGCGGCGATGGAGGGCGTCTATCACGGCTACGATGGCCCCTGCCCGCCCTGGAACGACGCCATTCCGCACCGCTACCGCTTCACGGTCTATGCCACCGACCTCGCGCGCTGCCCGGTGGAAGGCGAGTTCACGGCCCAGCAGGTGCTGGCCGCGATCCAGGGGCATGTGCTGGCCGAGGCCAGCCTCACGGGCCTGTATACCCTGAACCCGGCCGTGAAGCTTTGATGTGGCGGGTACGCTCGAGGAAAAACTCACCGGCCGGCTGATCGCGCTGCCCGAGACGCGCGAGCTCGACCTGTTCGCCGACATGCTAGAGCGCCGCGGTGCACGCACACTGCGCTGCCCGCTGGTCGGCATCCATGACGCACCCGACGCGGCGCCCGTCCAGGCCTGGATCGAGCGCTGCATCGCCGGCGAATTCGACGATCTCGTCCTGCTCACAGGCGAAGGCCTGCGCCGTCTGCTCGGCTTCGCCGCGCGCGCCGGCCGGCGCGAAGCCTTCGTGCAGGCGCTCACCGGCCTGCGCAAGATCACGCGCGGGCCCAAGCCCGCGCGGGCGCTGCGCGACATCGGCCTGAAACCCGACCTCGCCGCGAGCGAACCCACCACCGAGGGCATCATCCGCGACCTGCAACCGCTGGACCTGCGTGGACGGTGTGTCGGCGTGCAGCTCTACGGCACGGATCCCAACCGCAGGCTGCTGGATTTCCTGCAGACCGCCGGCGCCCGTGTCTTTCCCGTTGCGCCTTACGTTTATGCCAACGCCAGCGACGATGCGCGCGTGTGCGACCTGATCGCGCAGCTCGCGGCCGGCGCGGTGGACGCCATCGCCTTCACCAGTCAGCCGCAGGTCCGGCGGTTGTTCGACGTGGCCCGTGCCAACGCCCTGGAAGCGCAGTTGCGAGCAGGTTTCGAGGGGACCACGGTGGCGGCGGTCGGCCCAGTGGTGGCGCAGCAGTTGCGCGAGGCTGGCGTGCGCGTGGACTTGATGCCGGCCGACAGCTACTTCCTCAAGCCCCTGGTCAACGAACTGGCGGCACGGCTGGGCCCGGCGGGCGGCCGAACTTGACTGCCCCTGGTCCTGACGGTCGTCCTCGCGCTGCCAATCCTGCCCGACTCCATGTTCACATCCGTCAGACGTTGAAGCGGAAGTGCATCACATCGCCTTCCTGCACGACGTAATCCTTGCCTTCCAGCCGCCAGCGACCGGCCTCCTTGGCACCCGCCTCGCCGCGGTACTTCACGAAATCGTCGTAGGCGACGACCTCGGCCCGGATGAAACCCTTTTCGAAGTCGCTGTGGATGACGCCGGCGGCCTGCGGGGCGGTGGAACCCGCCTTGACCGTCCAGGCGCGCACTTCCTTCACCCCGGCGGTGAAATAGGTCTCCAGCCCCAGCAGCTTGTAGGCGGCGCGGATCACGCGGTTGAGGCCCGGCTCGGCGAGGCCCAAGTCCTCGAGGAACGCCGCCTTGTCGGCGTCGTCGAGCTGGGCGATCTCGCCCTCGATCGCCGCGCATACCGCCACCACCTCCGAGCCTTCCACCGCGGCGAACTGGCGCACACGCTCCAGCAAAGGGTTGTCATCGAAACCGCGCTCGTCCACGTTGGCGACGTACAGCGTCGGCTTGACGGTGATGAGGTTGAGATCGCGCAGGACCTTGCGCTGCTCGGCGGACAGTCCCAGCGCGCGCGCCGGCTTGCCTTCGTTGAGCAGCGCCTGCATGGGCTCCAGCAGGGCCTTGCGCGCCAGCGCCTCCTTGTCGCCGGTCTTGGCGGCCTTGACCGCGCGCTCCAGCGCGCGGCTGACGGTCTCGAGGTCGGCCAATGCCAACTCGGTGTTGATGATCTCGATGTCACGCAGCGGGTCCACACTGCCCGCGACGTGGATCACGTCGTCGTTGGCGAAGCAGCGCACCACATGAGCGATCGCGTCGGTCTCGCGGATATGCGACAGGAACTGGTTGCCCAGCCCCTCGCCCCTGGAGGCGCCGGCGACCAGGCCGGCGATGTCCACGAATTCAACCGTGGCGGGCACGACCTTCTCCGGCTTGACGATCTGCGCCAGCACGGCGAGCCGCGGGTCGGGCACGGGCACCACGCCGACGTTCGGATCGATGGTGCAGAAGGGGTAGTTCTCGGCCGGGATACCGGCCTGTGTGAGCGCGTTGAAGAGCGTGGACTTGCCGACGTTCGGCAAGCCCACGATGCCGCATTTAATTCCCATTGGCTTCCGTGTGCAGTCGTTGTGTCGCCTTGTCCCAGCCGTCGCTCAGCAGCACGGTCAGCGCGTCCCGGGCCCGCGCCAGTGCGTGTTCCATGGCCCGCTGCTGCTCGGACGTAGGCCGGCTGAGCACGTAGTCGTGCACGCGGTCCTTGTGTCCCGGATGGCCGATGCCGATGCGCAGGCGGGCATAGTCCGGGCCGATGTGCTCGTGCAGGCTGCGCAGACCGTTGTGCCCGCCGTGCCCGCCGCCGCGCTTGAGCCGCGCCGTGCCCGGCGGCAGGTCAAGTTCGTCGTGCACCACCAGCAGTTCGTCCGGCGCGAGCTTGTAGAAGGCCATCAGCGCCTGCACGGCCTGGCCGCTGCGGTTCATGTAGGTGGCGGGCTTGAGCAGCAGCAGGTCTTGTCCGGCCAGCGCCAGCCGGGCCAGCTCGCCGCTGAACTTGCGCTCAGCATGAAAAGTGACGCGCCCGCTGCGCGCGAGCGCGTCCACGAACCAGAAGCCCGCGTTGTGCCGGTCGGCGGCGTGTTCGGGGCCGGGATTGCCCAGCCCCACGATCGCACGCAACGCCATGCCGGTTCAGGCCGCGAGCGAAAGGCGGCTTACTTGCCGCCCTTCTCGTCCTTCTTCTCGCCCGCTTTCTCGGCCTCGGCGGCCGCCTTGGCCTCTTCGCCCACGGTCGGCACCTCGGCGGACGCCGGCGCCTCCGCGACCGGCTCCTCGATGACGCGCGGGATCTGCACCGACACCACCGCCTGGTCGTCGCCGTGCTGCAGGGCAACCAGCTTGACGCCCTCCGGGAGCTTCAGATGCGACAGGTGGATGGAATCGTTCAGCTGCATGGCCGAGACGTCCACCTCGATGTACTCCGGCAGGTGCCTGGGCAGGCATAGCACCTCGACGTCCACCAGATGGTGCTGCACCACGCCGCCACCCTGCTTGACGCCCGGGGCGATGTCCTCGCCCTTGAAGTGCAGCGGAACGTGCATGCGCAGCTCCTCGTCGGCCACCACGCGCTGCAGGTCCATGTGCAGGATGACCGGCTTGGCCGGGTGGCGCTGCAGGTCCTTCAGCACCGCGGATTCTTCCTGGTCACCGATCTTCAGCGTGAGGATGTGCGAGTAGAAGGCCTCGTTCTTGAGGCGGTTGCTCAGCTCATGCGCGCCGATGGCCAGCGTCACCGGATCCTTGTGGCCACCGTAGAGGATGGCCGGCACCTTGCCCTCGCGACGCAGGCGGCGGCTCGCACCCTTGCCCTGCAGCGCGCGGACTTCGGCGTTCAAAACGAAGTCGTTGCTCATGTCGTGTACTCCAGTTGGTCAACATCACCGCCGGCCTCCGCGACCAGATTCCGGCGTTGCGGCTCCCGCCGCGTCTCGTATCAGCCTGCCGTGCGCCTAATCGACGTACAGCGAACTGACGGATTCCTCGTTGCTCACGCGGCGGATGGTCTCCGCCAGCATGGATGAAATCTTGAGCTGCCGGATCTTGGGGCAGCCCCTGGCGTCCGCGCGCAGCGGGATGGTGTCGGTGACGATCAGCTCGTCCAGCTTGGACTTGCCGATGTTCTCCACCGCCTTGCCCGACAGCACCGGGTGCGTCACATAGGCGCGCACCGACAGCGCGCCCTCGTCCTTCAAGGCGTCCGCCGCCTGGCCCAGGGTGCCGGCGGTATCCACCATGTCGTCGATCAGTACACAGTGCTTGCCGACCACATCGCCGATAATGTTCATGATCTTGGCCTCGTTCGCGCGCGGCCGGCGCTTGTCAATGATCGCCAGCTCGGCGTCGTCGAGCAGCTTGGCCAGCGCCCGGGCGCGGACCACGCCGCCCACGTCCGGCGACACGACGATCAGCGGGTCCCTCTTCTGCCGCCAGATCTCGCCCAGAAGAATGGGCGAGGCATACACGTTGTCCACCGGGATGTCGAAGAAACCCTGGATCTGGTCGGCGTGCAGATCCACGGTCAGCACGCGGTTGGTGCCCACGGCCTGCAGCATGCTCGCTACCACCTTGGCCGAGATCGGCACGCGCGCCGAGCGCGTGCGACGGTCTTGGCGGCCATAGCCGAAGTATGGGATGACCGCGGTGATGCGTCCCGCCGACGAGCGCCGCAACGCGTCGATCATCATCAGCAGTTCCATCACGTTGTCGTTGGTCGGCGCGCAGGTGGACTGGATCACGAACACGTCGCGGCCGCGGACGTTCTCCTCGATCTCCACCATGACCTCGCCGTCGCTGAAGCGCCCGACGCTGGCCTTGCCCAGCGGCGTGCGCAGGTGCGCGGCGATGTCCTGGGCCAGCGCCGGATTGGCGTTGCCCGTGAAGATCATCAACCTGCCGTCGGCCATCTCAGCTCCCCAGAGCCCGAATCACGTTCTATCTGTCTCCGGCCCAAGCCGGAATCCAGTGCCTTTGCTCCGCGAAAGTCGCTGGGCCCCGGCTTTCGCCGGGGCAAAATTTCCCGCTACGCGGTAAATTTTGGCTGGGGCGCTAGGATTCGAACCTAGGAATGGCGGGATCAAAACCCGCTGCCTTACCACTTGGCTACGCCCCAAGTCGTCACTCTCAGCCCCACCCTGCCCGCGCCAGCAGCGGCGAACGGTTGAGCCCGCGCGCCACGAAACTCTGCCAGCCCTGCGGCACCCGGTCCTGGACCGCACGCGCCGCCGCGCGGCTGGCGAAGGCGGCGAACACCGAAGCGCCCGTGCCGGTCAGCCGCGCCTGCGCATGTTCCGCAAGAAAATCAAAGGCCTGTGCCACTTGCGGATACCGCTCGCGGACCACAGGCCAGCAATCGTTGCGCGCCATTCCGGACAGAAACTGCGGCATTTTAATGGGGGTGGAATTCCTTTTCAATTCAGGCGCATTGAAGATCTCGGCGGTGCTCACCTGGCAGGCCGGCGTGATCACCAGATAGAACGGCGCCGGCAGTTCCACCGGGGTGAGCAGTTCGCCCACCCCTTCGGCCCAGGCGGCGTGCCCATGCACGAAAACCGGCACGTCGGCGCCCAGCTGCAGGCCCAGCTCGGCCAGCCGCGCCGGCGGCCAGTCGAGCCCCCACAGGCGATTGAGCGCGACCAGCGTAGTGGCGGCATCGGAGCTGCCGCCGCCCAGGCCGCTGCCCAGCGGCAGGCGCTTGTCCAAGTGGATGTCCGCGCCCTGCCGCACGCCGCCGGCCTGCTGCAGCAGGCGCGCGGCGCGTACGACGAGATCGGACTCGGCGTCCAGCGCTGCCGGCCCGCTCACACGGCGCACGCGGGCATCGCTGCGCAGCTCGAAGCCGAGGCTGTCACCGTGCTCGAGGAACTGGAATACCGTCTGCAGCGTATGGTAGCCATCGGCGCGCCGGCCGGTGACGTGCAGGAACAGGTTGAGCTTGGCCGGCGCCGGCCAGGCCGCATCCGCGCTGAAGGCGCCGACCCGGGACGCAGCCATCAGCCGATCTCGCTCCAGGCATCCACGACGACCCGGAAGTGATCGTCGCCGTTATCGAGCGTGAAACGCCGCGGCAGCTCGTAGTGCTGGTAGAAGCCGTACTCGGCGTATTCCAGCCGCCAGCCATCCTGCTCCAGCACCTGCAGGCGGCCGACGCTGTCGTAGATCACGGTAGCCGGCGTGTCCGGGTAGGGCAGGCCAAGTGCCCAGTAACGCAGCCGCTCCAGCGGCAGGCTCCAACCGAGCGATTGCTGCAGCAGTGCCTCCGGCTCGCGCGTGACCACGGTCTCGCGCGCGGTGCGGATCTCGACCTCGCCGAGATGGCCGCGCGCCTGCACGGCGCCGCTGCCCAGCGGCCCGGAGACGCGGATGTCGAAGTGCCCAGCGCTCTGGCGCCAGTGCAGGTTGCCGCTCCAGCCGATGCGCCCGGCGGCGATCCGCGCCTGCAGCAGCCAGTGCTCGAGCCGGCTCATTTCGTCGCGGCGCTGGGCCCAGGCCTGCGCCGAGGCGGAGGTGGCCGGCGCCGGCACGACCGCGCAGCCGGCCAACGGCAGGACGAGCGCCAGCAGCAGCGCGGCGCCGGGGCGCGGCCTCATGGACGCAGACGGTCGACGGTCTCGCGCAGCACGCGGTGCTCGGGATGCTCCGCCAGCGCGGTACGCCACACATCCTCGGCCGACTCGCGCTGGCCGAGCTGCCACAGCACCTCACCGAGGTGCGCGGCGATCTCTGGGTCGGGGTCGCGCTTGAAGGCCTCGCGCAGCAGTTCCAGGGCCTTTTCAAGATTGCCGAGCCGGTAGTAGGCCCAGCCCATGCTGTCGATCACGGCCGGGTCGTCCGGCGTCAGCTGCAGCGCGCGCTCGATCAGCTGGAAGGCCTCCTGGTAGCGCGTCGAATGATTGGTGAGCAGGTAACCCAGCGCATTGAGGCTGCGCGCATCGTCCGGCTGGCTCGCCAGCAGACCACGCAGCACCTGCTCGGCGGCGGGGATGTCGCCCATCTCGGCGTGCATCATGGCGGTGCCGTAGAGCAGGTCGGAATCCGCCGGGAATTCGCGCAAACCCTCTGAATAACGCTGCAGGGCGCGCGCGGGCTGGCCATCCTCGTAGTACAACTCGGCTTCGGCGGCGTACAGCCGCGGCCCGATTTCGAGGCCGCGCTTGCGCAGTCCGGCCAGATAGGCGATCGCCCGATCGAGGCCTTCGGACTTGTAGAGGGTATAGCCACGACGCAGCAGCGCATCGAGCGCGCGGTTGCCGCCGGTCACCGCGCCGTACCAGTCGTGCGCCTCGCGCCAGTTGCCCCGCTGCTCTTCGATGTGCCCCAGGTACCAGGCCGCATCATCGCGGCGCTGCCCTGACTCGAACAGCGTCAGCAGGTGAGTATAGGCCACGTCCGGCTGGCGCCCCTGCAAGGCCAGCAGCGCCAGCGCATAACGCGCGTCGGGATTGTTGTCGTCGCTCAGCAGCACTTGGCGGTACTGGTCGGCCGCGGCCTCGTTCTGGTCGGCTTCCAGCAGCAGGCGCGCAAACGACAGGCGCAGGAGCACCGGGTCGGAGACCCGCGCCAGCGCCTGCTCCAGCGTGCGGCGTGCGTCCGGCAGCAGGCCGGCACGCACCTGAGCACCGAGCTTGAGCAGGTAAGCTTCGGGCCAGTCGCGCTCCAGCCCGAGAGCGACATCGGCCTGCTGGATACCTAGTTCGTGCCGCCCCAACCGCACCGCGAGCAAGCCGTAGGCATAGTGCGCAGCCGCGCGCTGCGGGTCGTCGTTGACCAGGCGCTGCATGACCGCCAGCGCAGGGTCGGCAAAGGCCGGATCGCTGCTCAGCAGCAGCGCGACCTCGCGGTAGCCCTCGTCGCGGCCGGCCGGGTGGCGCGCGATGATCGCGGTGGACTCGGCGTAGAGCGCATCGAGTCGCCCCTGGCGCAAGTGGTTGCGGGCGATCAGCTCGCGCGGCGGCACCGCGTCCGGCGCCAGGCTCGACCAGCGCAGTGCTCCCAGCAGGGCCTGTTCCTCGTCGCCCGCCAGCAGCGCGTAGCGGGTGGCGTTCTCGGCCAGCTCCGGATCACGCCCCAGTTGCGCGGCCTCGAGGTAATGGCGCGCCGCCTGCGCCGGCAGATTGCGGTGCGCGGCCAGTTCCGCCACCAGCACGTGGTACTGGAGCCGGGCCTGCGGATCCGCCGGCGGCGCGACCTCGCTTGGGGGCGATTCGGCTGCGGGCGGTGCCGGACGCGGGGCTGCAAACTGCGCGCAAGCGCTGACGAGGCAGGCCTGCGCCAGCAGTAGCGCGACGCTGAGCCGATGGCAAATCACGATGTCGGAACCTGGAACTGCACCTGTCCGGCAGTTTACTCCGCCGACCGTGCCACAGCCAGCAATGGCAACCCGAAATTGCTTTTCCGGGCGGCCAGTTGGGCCGCGTGGGCTTGCTTGTGTTCGGCAGGCGCATCGCTGAAAATTTGCACAGCCCGGCCCCCGCCCCCGCCGCCCGCACCGCAGCACCCAGCATCCATGCGCCTGCTCACCGTCGGCCTGAACCACACCACCGCGCCGCTGGCCCTGCGCGAGGCGGTGGCGTTCACCGACCCGCAGCTGCCCCAAGGCCTGCAGGCGCTGCGCACCCTGCCGGGGGTCGAGGAAGGTGCGATCCTCTCCACCTGCAACCGGACCGAAATCTATGCCGTGGTCGAGGGCGAGCAGGCGCCGCCGCTGGGCGACTGGCTGTGCCGGCAGCGGCGGCTCGACGCCGAGCGGCTGCTGCCACACCTGTACACCCACAGCGGCCGCGACAGCGTCCGCCACACCCTGCGCGTGGCCGCCGGGCTGGACTCCATGATCCTGGGCGAGCCGCAGATCCTGGGCCAGATGAAACACGCCTACCGGCTGGCGCGCAACGCGCACACTGCGGGGCCCTTGCTATCGCGCATGTTCCAGCACGCGTTCTCGGTGGCCAAGCTGGTGCGCTCCAGCACACGCATCGGCGAGAACCCGGTATCGGTGGCCTATGCCGCGGTGCGGCTGGCGCAGCAGATCTTCGCCGACTTCGGGGCGCGCACCGCGATGCTGATCGGCGCCGGCGACACCATCGAGCTGGCCGCCCGCCACCTGCACGACAACGGTCTGGGCCGCGTGATCTTCGCCAACCGCAGCCTAGAGCGCGCCCAGCTGCTGGCCAGCCAGTACCACGGCTACGCCATCCGGCTGGAGGAGATCGGCAAACACCTGGCCGAGGCCGACATGGTGATCAGCGCGACCGCCAGCGAGCAGCTGGTGCTGGGCGCGGACGCGGTGCGCGCGGCGCTGCGCGCGCGCAAGCGCCGGCCGATGTTCCTGGTGGACCTGGCGGTGCCGCGCGACATCGATCCGGCGGCAGGCGAGCTGGAAGACGCCTATTTGTACACCGTGGATGACCTGCGCAGCGTGATCGAGGACAATCTGCGCTCGCGCCAGGCCGCGGCCGAAGCCGCCGAGGTCATCATCAGCGAGCGCACCGAGGAATTCATGGCCTGGATGCATTCGCGTTCCGCCACCGGCACCATCAGCCGCCTGCGCCATCGCGCCGAGCGCGAGCGCGACGAGGTACTGGCGCGCGCGCAGCGCCTGCTGGCCCAGGGCCGGCCGGTGGACGAGGTGCTGGCCTTCCTCGCCGGCACCCTCACCAACAAGCTGATACATGCGCCCACGGCGCGGTTGCGCCAGGCGGGTCCCGAAGAGCAACGCAAGCTGCTGGAGGCCGCACGCCGGCTGTTCGACCTGGGCGACGACGACAACTGATGCCGCGCCATGAAACCCTCGCTGCTGGACAAACTGCAAGAGCTGGTGCTGCGTCACGAGGACCTGGGCCGCCAGCTGGCCGAGGCCGAAGTCATCGCCGACAAGGACAGGTTCCGGCGTTTCTCGCAGGAGTACGCGCAGCTCGCGCCGCTGGCCGAGTTGTTCGCGCGGTATCGCCGCACCGGCGAAGAACTCGCCGCCTCGGAGGCGCTGCAGTCCGATCCGGACCCGGCCATGCAGGCGATGGCGGCCGAAGAGCTGCCGCGGCTCAAGGCCGAACGCGCGCGGCTGGAGGCCGAGCTGCAGGGCTTTCTGGTGCCGCGCGATCCGCGCGACGAGGCCAATATCTTCCTCGAGATCCGCGCCGCCGCCGGCGGTGACGAAGCGGCGATCTTCGCCGGCGACCTGTTCCGCATGTACGCACGCTACGCCGACACACGCGGCTGGAAGGTCGAGATCCTGAGCGAGAACCCGGGCGAGCACGGCGGCTACAAGGAAATCATCGCGCGCATCCAAGGCCAGGGTGCATTCTCGCGACTCAAGTTCGAATCCGGCGCGCACCGCGTGCAGCGCGTACCCAAGACCGAGGCCCAGGGCCGCATCCACACCTCGACCTGTACGGTGGCGATCCTGCCCGAGCTGGACCAGGTCGAGGACGTGAAGATCAACCCGTCCGAACTCAAGATCGATACGTTTCGCGCCTCCGGTGCCGGCGGCCAGCACGTCAACAAGACCGACTCGGCGATCCGCATCACGCATCTGCCGACCGGTATCGTGGTCGAATGCCAGGAGGAACGCTCACAGCACAAAAATCGCGCGCGTGCCATGAGCCTGCTCGCGGCGCGCATCCGAGAGGGCCAGCAGGCCAAGCAGGACGCCGAGCTGGCGCTGACACGCAAGCTGCAGGTCGGCACCGGCGACCGCTCCGAGCGCATCCGCACCTACAATTTCCCGCAGAATCGCGTCACCGACCACCGCATCAACCTGACGCTGTACCAGCTGGACAGCGTGATGGAAGGCGCGCTGGACGACATCATCGGACCGCTCATCGCCGAGCATCAGGCCGAGCAGCTGGCGGCGATCGGTGAATGATCCACAGGGGTCAAGGGTAGGAGCGGCCTCAGCCGCGACAAACCCGGAAATCGCGACTAAAGTCGCTCCTACAAGTCAGGACCCGACGGCCATGAACCTGTCCGACGCCATCGCCCGCGCCGCCAGCACCCTGCAGGGCACCACCGAAACGCCGCAGCTGGATGCCTCGGTCCTGCTCTGCCACGTGCTCGACTGCCCGCGCAGCTTCCTGCTCAGCCACCCCGAAACCGCGCTCGGCCCGGCGCAGCGCCAGGCCTTCGAAGCGCTGGTGACGCGTCGTGCACAGGGCGAGCCGGTGGCCTATCTCACCGGCGTGCGGGAATTCTGGTCGCTGGAACTGAAGGTCACGCCCGACGTGCTGATCCCGCGCCCGGAAACCGAGACCCTGGTCGAGGCCGCGCTGGCGCGCATGCCGGCCGACAAACCGCTACGCGTGGCCGAGCTGGGCACCGGCAGCGGCGCCATCGCGCTGGCGCTGGCGCGCGAGCGTCCGCGCGCGCACGTGGTCGGCACCGACATCTCGGACGCGGCCCTGGCGGTGGCGCGCCAGAACGAGCGCCTGCATGGCATCCCGAATGTCGTGTTCCACGAGAGCGTATGGTTCGCCGCGCTGGAAGGCCAGCGCTTCGACCTGATCGTCTCCAACCCGCCCTATGTCGCCGAGCACGACCCGCACCTGGAGGCGCTGCGCTTCGAGCCACGCGCGGCGCTGGCGGCCGGACCCGACGGTCTCGACGCGCTGCGCCTCATCATCCGCGAGGCACCGGGCTATCTCGAGCCCGGCGGCTGGCTGCTGGTCGAGCACGGTCCCGCGCAGGACGCGGCCGTGCGCGGCCTGTTCGCGGCGGCCGGCTTCGCGGCCATCGAAACCCTGCCCGACCTCGCCGGCCTGCCGCGCGTCAGCCTCGGCAGAAAGAATTGAAGAGGGGACAGGATAGACAGGATGTACGGGATTAACAGGATGTTCAATTGCCTTGAACATGGATTGGATTTGTCCTGTGAATCCTGAGAATCCTGTCCATTTCTTGACTGAACGGTGCACGACATGAGCGACCTGCGCCGCTATGCCCGGCAGATGATCCTGCCGCAGGTGGATACGCACGGGCAGCAGGCCTTGCGCGACTCGCATGCGCTGGTGATCGGCGTCGGCGGCCTCGGCTCGGCGGCCGCGCTGTATCTCGCGGCCGCCGGCGTGGGCCGGCTGACGCTGGTGGACCGCGACCGCGTGGAGCTGTCCAACCTGCAGCGTCAGATCGCGCACCGGCACGGCGACATCGGCCGGCCCAAGGCCGAGTCGGCGCGTGACAGCCTGCTCGCGCTCAACCCGGAGGTCGCCGTCACCAGCGTCAACAGCGGTCTGGACGCGGCACTGCTGGCGCGGCTGGTGAGCGAAGCCGATGTCGTGCTCGACTGCAGCGACAACTTCCCCACGCGCTACGCGCTCAACCGCGCCTGCGTGGCCGCGCGCAAGCCGCTGGTGTCCGGCGCCGCGATCCGGCTCGAAGGCCAGGTTGCGGTGTTCCGCCCCGGCGGGCCCTGCTACCAGTGCCTGTACCGCGACGAGCCCGGCGAGGCGACCGAGTCCTGCGAGCAGGCCGGGGTGCTGGGTCCGCTGGTGGGCGTGATCGGCAGCCTGCAGGCGCTGGAGGCGGTGAAGCTGCTGCTGGGCCTGGGGGAAACGCTGGACGGGCGCCTGTTGCTGTTCGATGCCGCGCGCAGCCGCTTCCGCGAGCTTAAACTGAAGCGCGACCCCGCCTGTCCCGGCTGCTCGGAAACCCCATGAACGACGGAAAAATCCTGTTGCCGCGCAATCTGGTGCAACAGATGTTCCACCAGGCGCAGGCATCGCCGGACAGCGAGGTCTGCGGACTGATCAGTGCGATCGGCGGCAGCGTGAGCCGCTGCTACCCGGTGGCCAACGTGGCCGGCGACCCGGCGCACCTGTTCGACATGGATGCCGCCGGCCAGGTGCGCGCGCTGCGCGAGATCCGCGAGCGCGGCGAGACGCTGTTCGCCATCTACCACTCGCATCCGTACGCGCCGCCGGAGCCGTCCGCGCGCGACCGCGCGCTGACCGCCTACCCCGAGGCCTATCACCTCATCGTTTCGCTCAACACCAAGGGCGTACTCGAGCTGCGCGCCTGGAAGCCGGTGGCCGGCGGCATGACCGAGGTGCCGGTCAAAATCATCCCGGACTGATTGGCCTTCCCCACATGGGCTTTCGCGTATTGCAGGCAAAAACTTCAGGACGTTTCGGGGATTCAGCGGCCGTCTGCGATCCCGGCAACGAAAGGCAGATACGCATCCAGCACGCCTTGCGGGTGCTCGACCTGCGGATAGTGGCCGATGTTTTCCAGCAGCACGGTATCCGGGTTCGGCACCAGCTCGCGGTAGCGCTCGACCATGTGCCGGCCGGACACCGGATCCACCGCGCCGTCGATCACCCGCAGCGGAATCTTCGCTTCCTGCAGCGCGCCGACCCAGCGCGCGCGGTACTGGCGGCGCTCGGGCATGTAGCGGATCAGCCGCGGCAGCACCTCGAGACCGCCGTCCCGGCTGACCAGCTGCCAGAATTCCCGCAGTGCCTCCGGACTCGGCTGGGTGGCCGGGCCGAAGATCGCGCAAAAGCTGCGCGCGAAGCTGCGTTCGCCCATCAGGCGTACCAGCAGCGGCGCGAGCGGCGTGAGCAAGAGCTTCTGCACCAGCCGCGCACGGTGGGTTTCGGGAAACAGGCCACCGTTGAGGAAGCAGACCGAGCGCAGCCGCAGTCCCGCCGCGCCGCTGCGTTCGCGCTCGTTGTGCCGTGCCAGCAGCTCCTGCGCGACCGTGTCGCCGTAGTCGTGCGCCAGTATATGCACCTGCGTGATGCCGAGCGACGCCAGCAGGCCCTCGCACAGGTCGGCCTGGTCCAGGATGCTGTAGTCGTAGTCCTTCGGCTTGGCGGAAAAGCCGAAACCGATCATGTCCGGCGCGACCAGACGGTAACGCGCGGCCAGCGTCGCCCATACCGGCCGCCAGTCCCAGGACGCCGTGGGAAAACCGTGAATCAGCAGGATCGCATCGCCCGCGCCCTCCTCACGGTAGAAAATCTCGTGGCCGCGGTGCCGCCAGCGGCGCCCCATCGCATGCCAGGCTTCGAAATGTGTTTGCGCCATAACACCCCCCGACTCTCCGCATATACCATGCCACAGCCCGCAACGGCGGGTT
>DATLYR010000234.1 GCA_035574475.1 Nevskiales bacterium
GAGGAACACGAGCGCGCGGCTCTGGCGCGGGAGGCGCGGTTCTTCAACGCCCACCCGTATCTGTCGGGACTGGCGGTCGGTGCGGCGCTCAGGGCCGAGATGGACGGCGAGCCACCGGAGCGGATAGCGAAGCTGCGCGAAGCGCTGTGTGGGCCGCTGGGTTCGCTAGGCGACCGGCTGTTCTGGGCCTCGTGGCTGCCCGCTTGCGCTGCGATAGGCGTGCTGCTCGTGGCCGCGGGCTCGGGCTTCGGCGCGGTGGTCGCGTTCTTGGTCCTGTTCAATGTCGCGCACCTGGCCGCGAGGATCTGGTCGCTCAGCGCAGGCTGGCGCTGGGGCTCGCGCGTGGCCGCTGCGCTGAGTGGCCGGGGCATCCGGATGATCAGCACCGCCGCGCCGGCGTTTGCCGGGCTGGTGGTGGGCTTCGCGGTACCGGTCGCCTTTGGCTGGCGCATCGCCGGCGCGCCGTTGCCGGCGGTGTTCGGGGCGGCCGGCGGCGCGGTGTTGCTCGCGGCGGCGGCGAAGCTGGCCTCAACCCGGGCCAGCGGTTTGACTCTTTCGTTAGGTGTGCTCACTCTGGTGTGGGTTGTGGGGCGGGTATGGTGATCGAGGCGGACGCCAGGATCGTAAACCGACTCGGCCTGCACGCGCGGCCGGCGGCCGAGTTCGTGAAGGTCGCCGGGAAGTTCCAGGCCAGCGTGGTCGTCAGCAAGGACGGCATGGACGTGAACGGGAAGAGCATCATGGGAATGATGATGCTGGCCGCCGAGTGCGGCAGCAGCCTGCACATCCGGGCCGAGGGCGAGGACGCCGCCGAGGCGATCGCCGCGCTGTGCGAGCTGGTGGCCGCCGGATTCGGGGAGGACTGATGCCGCATCGCCTGATCCACGGCATCGCGGTTTCGCCCGGCATCGCCGCGGGGCCGGCCCTGGTGGTGCGGTGGGAGGTGCCGGAGGTTCCCGAGCAGGCGATCGCCCCGGAAGCGGTGGACCGGGAGATCGCGCGACTGCGCGATGCTCTCGCGTTCGCGAAGGAGCGCATCCAAGCGGTGCGCCGCCAGGCGGCCGAGCGCGCCGGCGAGGAGGAGGCGCGCATCTTCGACGCGCAGCTAATGATACTCGACGACCAGGACCTGATCGGCGGCGTCGAGCGCCTGATTCGCGACAACCACTTCTCGGCCGAGCGCGCCTTTGCCCTCAAGATCGTGGAGTGGCGCGGCCTGTGGAGCACTCACGGCAGCCCGCTGCTGCGCGAGCGCCTGGCCGACCTGACGGACGTGGAAATCAGGGTGCTCACCCGGCTGCTGGGCGTGGACGAGCCCGATGTGCTGGCGGACCACGACGGGCCGGTGATCCTGGTGGCGCGCGATCTGACCCCGTCTCTCACCGTGCAGCTGGATCGTGAGGCGGTGCTGGCCATCGCCTGCGAGCAGGGCACCCGCACCTCGCACTCGGCCATCCTGGCCCACGCGATCGGGATCCCGGCGGTCGTGGGCCTGCCTGGCGTGCTGTCGCGGGTGAAGACCGGAGAGAGCGTGATCCTGGACGGCTGGACCGGTACTCTGATGGTGGAGCCCACGCCGGAAGACGCCGCGCGGGCCAGGGCGCGCGACGAGCAGCAGCGGGTGTTCGCGCGCGAACTGGCCGCCGAGGCCGACCGCGACGCGGTGACCGGCGACGGCCGGCGCCTGACGGTGCGCGCCAACCTCGACCTGCCGGAAGAGCTTTCCGTGGCGGTGAACGGGCGGGCCGAGGGCATCGGGCTGATGCGCACCGAGTTCCTGGTGGTGGGCCGTGGCAGGATGCCGGGTGAGGACGAGCAGTACTCGCTGTACCGCAGGGTGGGCGAGTCGTTCCCTACCTCGGAGGTCGTGATCCGCACCTTCGACCTGGGCGGCGACAAGTTCCCCGGCTTTCGCGCCGCGGCCGAGAACAACCCGTTCCTGGGCTGGCGCGCCATCCGGGTGTGCTTGGACCATCCCGAGGTGTTCCGCCCTCAGGTGCGGGCGATCCTGCGCGCCGCGGCGAAGGCGCGTTTGAAGCTGATGATCCCGCTGGTCACCCGGATAGAGGAGCTGGAAGCCACGCGCCGGATCGTGGAGGAGGAGGCCGCAGCGCTGGCGAAGGCGGGCATCGAGGCCGCGGCGTCGGTGCCGGTGGGCGTAATGATCGAGACGCCGGCGGCGGTGTTGATCGCCGACCAGCTCTCGCGCCGGGCCGATTTCGTGTCGGTCGGCACCAACGACTTGGTCCAGTACACTCTGGCGGTGGACCGTGGCAACGCGAGGCTGGCGAGCCGGTTCACCTCGCTGCATCCGGCCATACTGCGCTCGCTCGACATCGTGCGGCGGGCCGCGGCCGCGAGCCGAATCGAGGTTTCGGTGTGCGGCGAGATGGCTTCCGACCCGGTAGCGCTCTATGTACTGCTGGCGCTTGGCTATCGCACCTTCTCGGTGGCCGCGCGGTCGCTGGCGCTGATCAGGTGGGTCGCGCGCCGGCTGCGCGCGGAGGATGCGGAGCAGGCCGCGCCGCGACTGCTGGTGGCCCGCACCGCCGACGAGGTCGCCGAGCAGGCCCGCGCCGCGGTCAGACAGCTCGTCGACCCGCGCCTGCTCGAGCCGGCCTGACGTTGTAAGCGGCAGGCGGCCCGGGTACCTTACACCGTTCACATACTCGAACCGGGACCTGAGCTTTGGACAACGCGCACCGCTGGCTGTTCACCTCCGAGAGCGTCACGGAAGGCCATCCCGACAAGATCGCCGACCAGATCTCGGATGCAGTGCTCGACTATATCATCGCCCGCGACAGCAAGGCGCGCGTGGCGTGCGAGACGTTCGTCACCACCGGCCTGGCGATGGTGGGCGGCGAGATCACGACCGAGACCTACGCGCCAATTCCCGAGATCGTGCGCGGGACACTGAAGTCGATCGGCTACACCAACGCGGAGTACGGCATCGGCGCCGAGACCTGCGCCGTGCTGACCTCGATCGACCGCCAGTCACCGGACATCGCGCAGGGCGTCGATACCGGCGGCGCCGGCGACCAGGGCATGATGTTCGGCTACGCGACCGACGAGACGCCGGAACTGATGCCGCTGCCGATCCTGCTGGCGCACCGGCTCACCCAGCGCCTGGCTGAGGTGCGGCGCAGCGGCGAGCTGTCGTGGGTCAGGCCGGACGGCAAGGCGCAGGTCACAGTCGAGTACGAAGGCGATCGCCCGCGGCGCGTGGCCACGGTCGTGGTGTCGACGCAGCACAATCCCGGCATCGGCCACGACGAAATCTGTAAGGACGTGATCAACCACGTCATCAAGCCGGTGGTCGGCGACTGGATCAGGGACGGCGATCCCATCTATCACATCAACCCTACTGGGAAGTTCGAGGTTGGTGGTCCGCAGGGCGACGCCGGCCTGACGGGGCGCAAGATCATCGTCGACACCTATGGCGGCTTCTCGCGCCACGGCGGCGGCGCCTTCAGCGGCAAGGACCCGACCAAGGTGGACCGCTCGGCTGCGTATGCGGCGCGCTGGATCGCCAAGAACATCGTGGCGGCCGGACTGGCGCGGCGCTGCGAGGTGCAGTTGGCCTACGCGATCGGCGTAGTCCAGCCGGTTTCGGTCATGGTCCAGACCTTCGGGACCGGCTCGGTGGCCGAGGCGGTGATCGAGCGCGCGGTGCGGGAGCAGTTCGACCTGTCGCCCAAGGGCATCATCGAGGCGCTGGAGCTGCGTAACCCGATCTACCGCGCTACCGCCACCTACGGCCACTTTGGCCGCAAGCCGGAGCGGCGCAGCGTCGAAGGCGCCGCCGAGGGCACGCGCCGCGAAGTGGAGTTCTTCACTTGGGAGCGCACCGACCGCGCGTCGGAACTGCGCGAAACCGCACACCGGCTTTCGGGCGCCGCGAAGGCCGCCCGCTGACATCGAGGGGTTCACAGCAGCGATGACCGTAGCTACCAAGTCCATGTACGACGTGAAGGATCTCTCGCTCGCCGACGAGGGCAGGCGCCGCACCGAGTGGGCCGAGCGCTCGATGCCAGTGCTGCGCCGGATCCGCGAGCGATTCGCGAAGGAGCAGCCGCTCAAGGGCAAGCGCCTGGCGGCCTGCTTGCACGTGACCACCGAGACGGCCAACCTCGTGTCAACCCTGAAGGCCGGCGGCGCCGAGGTGGCGTTGTGCGCGTCCAATCCACTTTCCACCCAGGACGACGTGGCCGCCCATTTGGTGCGCGATCACGGGGTCGCGGTCTATGCCATCAAGGGCGAGGACAACGACACCTACTACGAGCACATCCGCGCCTGCCTTGCGTTCCGTCCCGACGTGACCATGGACGACGGCGCCGACCTAGTGGGCGCGCTCCACATGATCGCGCTCAACCGCATGGACGACCTGGCGCCGCCGGTGCGGCGCTGGGTCGAGTCGCTGAGCAGCGATGAGCGGCAAGCGATCGTGCGCGGCGTGACCGGGTCCACGGAAGAGACGACTACCGGCATCATCCGCCTCAAGGCGATGGCCAAGGACGGCGTGCTTCAGTTCCCGGTGATCGGGGTGAACAACTCGCTCACCAAGCACATGTTCGACAACCGTTACGGCACCGGCCAGAGCACGGTGGACGGCATTGTGCGGGCTACGAACATGCTGCTGGCTGGATCAACTTGCGTGGTGGCGGGGTACGGCTGGTGCGGGCGCGGTGTGGCCATGCGGCTGAGAGGGCATGGCGCTAACGTGATCGTGACCGAGATCGACCCGGTCAAGGCGCTGGAAGCGCAGATGGACGGCTTCCAGGTGATGCCGATGGCGCAGGCAGCCCCACTGGGCGACATGTTCGTCACGCTCACCGGCAACACCAGCGTGGTTCGCGTCGAGCACATGAGGGCAATGAAGGACGGCGCCATCGTCTGCAACAGCGGCCACTTCGACGTGGAGATAGACCTCAAGCAGCTGGCGGCGGCGGCGAAGGGACCGCGCCGGGTGCGCGAGTTCGTGGACGAGTGGCTGCTGGACGGCAAGCGGATCTTCGTGCTGGGCGAGGGCCGGCTCATCAACCTCGCTTCGGCCGAGGGGCACCCTGCCAGCGTGATGGACATGTCGTTCGCCAACCAGGCGCTCGGAAGCGAGTATCTGGTCAAGCACGGCAAGGCGCTGTCGCGCGACGTACACAGCGTGCCGGCCGAGATCGACCGTGAGATCGCGCGGCTCAAGCTCGAGGCAATGGGCGTGAAGCTAGACGAGCTTACGCCGGAGCAGCAGAAATACCTGGCAAGCTGGGACCTTGGCACCTAACGCAGGCGCTGCGCTCGTGGAGGTGCGCGTGGCGCACCTCGGACTGGACCGCACCACCAACTCACCGGTGGTGATCCTGCAGGAGAAGGACGGCCCACGCGTGCTGCCGATCTGGATCGGCCACGGCGAGGCCAGCGCGATCGCGATGGAGCTGGCCGGCGTGAAGTTCAGCCGGCCGCTCACGCACGATCTGCTGAAGCAGGTCATCATCGGACTAGGCGGGGACCTGCGGAAGGTGCTGATCACCGCGGTGCGGGACAACACCTACTACGCCGAGCTGCACATCTATCGCGATGAGGACGTGGTACAGGTGGACGCGCGTCCTTCGGATTCTATCGCGGTAGCGTTGCGGCTCAAGGCGCCCATATTCACGTCCACCGAGCTGCTGGACCTCCCCACCGGCACCAGCACCGACATCAAGCCGTCCGACACGCCGCTCGACAAGCAGGCCTTGCAGGACTACCTGAACCAGCTCGACCCTGAAGACTTCGGCAAGTTCACTCCATAGCGCCGCGTTCGCGGCGCTTTTTGCGCTCTGTCTCGCGGCCGGCGCGGCCGTTGCGGCGGCGCAGGGCCCGCTGGTGCTGGCGGGCCGCGTGGTGCTGGTCCGGGGCTCGGACACGACCGGCCTCGTGGGAGCGACCGTCGTGGCGCACCGGGTGGGGCGGATGCTGGCCGGTCCGATCGACTCGGCGCGCAGCGGCAGCGGTGGGCGCTTCTCCTTCAGAGTGGCGCGGCCCGATACCGGGCAGGTGTACGTGGTGTCTAGCCGGTACCTGGGCGTGGGCTACTTCTCCGAGCCATTTACGACGCGGGATCCCGCGGGCAGCGACCGGATCGTCCTGGCGGTGTTCGATACCTCGAGCGCCGGGCCGCCGCTCGACGTGGCTATCAGGCATCTGGTGATAACTCGTCCCGACACCACGGGACGGCGCGAGGTACTGGACGTGATCCAGGTGCGCAACCGCGACCAGGTGGCCCGGGTCTCGGCCGGGCCGGCCGCGCCGGCATGGAGCGTGAGGCTTCCGGCCGGCGTGGTGGACCCCGTGGTCGGCGAGGGCGAGGTTCCCCCCGAGGCCGTCAGGTTCGGCGGTGGCCAGGCGCAGGTGGATGCGATCTTCCCCCCCGGCACCCGTCAAGTCGTGTTCAGCTACGGTTATCCGTCGGACCGCCGCACGTTAGGCATCGAGGT
>DATLYR010000235.1 GCA_035574475.1 Nevskiales bacterium
TTTTTATATTTAATATATATAGAAAATTTTTTTTATCAAGAGGCGACTAAAACCCTGCGCCCCTGCTGCTTGCTTACCTGCGGTGAGCGCAGCTGCCGGATAGGGTGCGACAGCATCCATCGCTTTGACATAAAATTTCAACTTAATGTTGAAATGGAATTTGTATTCCAATATAGTGGTCTTGTAACCGGCGCATGGGGCGTCCCAGGACATCGACGCAGCAGCGGTGCCCGTCCCAAATCCCCGGTTGAGTGCTAAGAAAATGCTGGTCGCCTGGTAGCCGGCGCGTAGGGCATCTCAGGACACCGACGCAGTAGCGGTGCCGCCCTCCCAGCCCCGGCCGAGCGCCTCGCCCCGAGGAGGAATACCGATGAACGCAGTGCCTCTATCACTGCCCGTCAAGTCGCCCGGCTCTGCGCTGGTCGGCCGATCACGTTGCCTGGCCGTGGCAGCGGCGGTTTGATCCGCCGTTGTTGGCGGAACCGTCTTTGGCATGTCCCAGCTCAACCGGTGGCGCCCCTCCGCTGCGCACGGCAGCGGCGCGTGAAGCCGAGCCGTTCCTGGCGCAGGCGAGTCTGAACCGTCCCAAGGAGTGATCGATGAAAACCCTACGACTCACGATGGCTCAAGCCCTGGTCAACTATCTCTGTGCCCAGCGCGCGGCGGTGGGAGGCGAGGAGCTACCACTGTTCGCCGGGGTATGGGCCATCTTCGGCCATGGCAACGTTTCCGGGCTCGGCGAGGCGCTGTATGCAGTCCGCGACGCGATCCCCACCCTGCGCGCCCACAACGAGCAGGGTATGGCCCATGCTGCCATCGCCTTCGCCAAGGCGCGCGGGCGGCGCCAGATGATGGCTTGCACCACCTCGATCGGTCCCGGCGCTACCAACATGATCACCGCCGCAGCGCTGGCTCACGTCAACCGCCTGCCGGTGTTGTTGCTGCCGGGCGATACGTTCGCCACCCGCGCCCCCGACCCGGTGCTGCAACAGGTGGAGGACTTCGGCGATGCGACCGTTACCGCCAACGACTGCTTCCGCCCGGTATCGCGCTACTTCGATCGCATCACCCGCCCCGAGCAACTGCTCGCTAGCCTGCCGCGCGCCATCCAGGTGCTCACCGATCCAGCCGAGTGTGGTCCAGTGACGCTGTGCCTGCCCCAGGACGTGCAGGCCGAGGCCTACGACTATCCCGAGGACTTCTTTGAGGTGCGCGTGCACCGGCTGCGGCGGCCCGGCGCCGACGCCGAGGAGCTGCGCGCAGCCGTGGCCGTGCTGCGCGCGGCGCGCAAGCCGTTGCTCATCGCCGGTGGCGGCGTGCATTACAGCGATGCCTGCGCCGCCCTGGCCGAGTTCGCCGCGCGCTATGGCATCCCGGTGGCCGAGACCCAGGCTGGCAAGGGAGCGCTGCCCTGGAATCATCCCTGCAACGTCGGCGCCATCGGCGTGACCGGCTCGGCAGCGGCCAACGCGCTCGCTGCCGAGGCCGACCTGGTGCTGGCCGTGGGCACGCGCCTGGCCGATTTCACCACCGGCTCGCGGGCGGTGTTCTGCAATCCCGAGCTCAAGCTGCTCGGCCTCAATGTCGCGGCTTTCGATGCCGCCAAGCACCGTGCCATTCCGCTGGTGGCCGATGCCCGGCGCGGGCTGGAGGAGCTGGGCGCGGCGCTGGCCGGCTGGCGCGCGCCCGAAGCGTGGATGAGCAGGGCCGGTGCACTGATGGTCGAGTGGAACCAGGCGGTCGAGCAGGTCACCGCAGCCGATGACAACCCGCTGCCGAGCGATGCCCAGGTGCTGGGTGCGGTGAACCGCGCCGCCGGCAAGGACGGCGTGGTGGTCTGCGCCGCCGGCGGCCTGCCCGGCGAGCTGCAAAAGCTCTGGCGCACGGCCAGGCCCGGTGGCTACCACCTGGAATACGGCTATTCCTGCATGGGCTACGAGATCGCCGGCGGCCTGGGCGCGAAGATGGCCGACCCTTCGCGCGAGATATTCGTGATGGTGGGCGACGGCTCCTACCTGATGCTGAACTCCGAGCTCGCCACCAGCGTAATGCTGGGCCACAAGCTGGTGGTGGTGGTCCTCGACAACCGCGGCTTTGGCTGCATCAACCGTCTGCAGCAGGAATGCGGCGGGGCTCCCTTCAACAATCTGTTGCGCGACAGCCTGCAGGGTCCGGAAGGGGCGCCTGAGATCGATTTCGCCGCCCATGCACGGGCGCTCGGCGCCACGGCCGAGAAGGTCACCGGCATCGCCGAGCTGGAACAGGCCCTGGAACGGGCCAAGGCCGCCACGCGCACCTATGTCATCGTCATCGATACCGACCCCATGCCCACCACCCAGGAAGGCGGGTCCTGGTGGGATGTGCCGGTGCCAGAGACCTCCACGCGCGAAGAGGTCAGGCAGGCACGCCGCCGCTACCTGGCTGCCAAGCAGAAGCAGCGCTTCTGAACCCGAACCTCAATCAGGAGTTGACATGATGAGCGTACGTATCGGCACCAACCCCATTGCCTGGAGCAATGACGACATGCCGGAACTGGGCGGGCAGACCCCGCTGGAGGCGTGCCTGGCCGAGGGCAAACAGGCCGGCTTCGCCGGCTTCGAGCTAGGCCACAAGTTCCCGCGCGATCCCGAGCGGCTGTGCCCCATCCTGGACCAGCACGGCCTGGCCCTGGTCTCCGGCTGGTACAGCGCCCGTCTCCTGGAGCGCGAGGCCGAGGCCGAGATCGCCGCGCTGCAGGATCATCTCAATCTACTCAAGGCCATGGGCTGCACGGTCATGGTCTTTGCCGAAGTGAGCGGTTGCGTCCATGGCGAGCGTGGCGTGCCGCTGTCCAGGCGGCCGCGGATCGAAGCCGGCCAGTGGGCCGAGTTCGGCCGGCGCATGACCCGGGTGGGCGAGTACCTGCGTGACCAAGGCGTGGCCCTGGCCTACCACCACCACATGGGCACGGTGGTGGAGACCGAGGCCGAGATCGACCTACTGATGCAGAACACCAGCGAGGCCGTGGGGTTGCTGCTCGATACCGGACACGCCACCTTCGCCGGCGTCGACCCAGTGGCGCTGATCCGCCGCTGGGGCAAGCGCATCAAGCACGTGCACTGCAAGGACGTGCGCGCCGAGGTGCTGGCCCAAGCCAAGCGCGAGGACTGGAGCTTCCTGGATGCAGTCATCGCCGGGGTGTTCACCGTGCCCGGCGACGGCTGCGTGGATTTCAAGGCGGTCTTGAGCGCGCTCAAGGAGACCGGCTACGCGGGTGAGTGGCTGGTGATCGAGGCCGAGCAGGACCCGGCCAAGGCCAATCCCCTGACCTACGCCACCCTGGGCTACCGCAACCTGAGCCGCCTGGTAGCCGAGGTCGGCCTATAAGTATCCCCCGGAGGGGCAGCCCCATGACCAAGACCCTGACCCATTACATCGACGGCCGCCCTGTGGAAGGCACCAGCGGCCGCTTCGGCGATGTCTACAACCCGGCCCTCGGCGAGGTCACGGCCAAGGTGCCGCTGGCGTCCGCCGCCGAAGTGGAGGCAGCCGTAGTCGCCGCCCGCGAGGCGTTTCCCAAGTGGGCGGCGACTCCGCCGCTGCGCCGCGCGCGCGTTCTGTACAAGTTCCGGGAGCTGCTGGAGGCCAATGCCGACCGCCTGGCGGCACTGATCACCGCCGAGCACGGCAAGGTGCTCGACGATGCCCGCGGTGAGGTCACC
>DATLYR010000236.1 GCA_035574475.1 Nevskiales bacterium
CAAGCCGGTGGTGGCCTACGTGGCCGGTCTCACCGCGCCCAAGGGCCGGCGCATGGGGCATGCCGGGGCGATCATCTCGGCCTTCGGCGAGAGCGCCGCGGAGAAGGTCGAAATCCTCAAGGAGGCCGGCGTGATCGTCGCGCCGAGCCCGGCCGAGCTCGGCTCCACCATGGCCCGGGTGCTCGCCAGTCCGGCGACCCGGGTGGCCTGAGAGAGGGCGCCGCCATGGCCAAACCGCGCGTGATCCTCACCCGCCGCTGGCCGGAAGAAGTCGAGCGCAAGCTCGCCGCGGCCTTCGCCGTCGAGTTCAACGGCGACGACCGGGCGCTGAGCGAAAGCGAGCTCAAGGACGCCCTGCAGCGCGCCGACGCGGTGCTGCCGACTGTTTCCGACCGCCTCACGGCGCGGCTGCTCGAGGTCGAGCCGTTGCGTACGCGCATCCTCGGCAACTTCGGCGTCGGCTACAACCACATCGATCTGGAGGCGGCCCGTGCGCGCGGCATCGTCGTCACCAACACCCCGGGGGTGCTCACCGACTGCACCGCCGACCTCACCCTGACGCTGCTGCTCATGGTGGCGCGCCGCGCCGGCGAGGGCGAGCGCGAGCTGCGCGCCGGCCGCTGGCGCGGCTGGCGGCCGACCCATCTGCTCGGCACCCGGGTTGCCGGCAAGACGCTCGGGCTGATCGGCATGGGGCGCATCGGCAGAGCCGTGGCGCGGCGCGCGCATCACGGCTTCGGCATGCGGGTGCTGGCCTACAACCGCTCACCGCTGGCGGCCGAGGAGCTGGCCGCGCTCGGTGCCGAGCCGTGCGCCTCGCTCGAGGAGCTGCTGGTGCAGTCCGATTTCGTCTCCCTGCACTGCCCGGGCGGGCAGGGACCGGTGCTGGATGCGGCGCGCCTGGCGCTGATGAAGCCGAGCGCCTTCCTGATCAACACCGCCCGCGGCGACGTGGTCGATGAAGCGGCGCTGAGCGAAGCCTTGCAGCGCCGGGCGATCGCCGGTGCCGGGCTCGATGTCTACGCCGCCGAACCGCGGGTGCCGGAGGCGCTCATGCGCCTGGACAACGTGGTGTTGCTGCCGCACCTGGGCAGCGCGACGCACGAGACGCGGGTGGCGATGGGCATGCGCGTGCTGCACAACCTCGAAGCCTTCTTCGCCGGACGCACGCCCCCCGACCGGGTGGCGTGAGCACGGTGTGGCGGCGCGTCCTTGCGCATATCACGGGAAATGCCAGAGAGGGGGTGGCCATGATCGACTCCCAAGTGCGAGCCGAACGATCCGAGTCCGCCGGGCAGTGCGCAGCGCCGCATAGCGGGCCGGCGCGGCTGGCCACCACGGACTATACCCAGGAGGTGGTGGACCTGCTGTTCGGCCTGCTGAGCGAGGTGCTCGCGCTCCGTCAGCCGGCGCTGGTCCCGGTGCTGCGCGGCGAGGCGGTCGATCCCGACCACGATTTCCAACTGCCGCTGCTGCAGGCCCAGGGCATCTGGTTCCAGTTGCTGAGCACCGCCGAGGAGAACGGCGCGATGCGCGAGCGGCGCCGGCTCGAGCGCGAGGCTGGCCCCGAGCAGGTGCCCGGTACCTTCGCTCATGTGATCGCCAAGGCTGCAGCGGGCGGGGTCACGGCCGAGGCGCTGCAGCACTTGCTCGACGGCCTGCGCATCTGCCCGGTGCTGACCGCGCACCCGACCGAGGCCAAGCGCGTCACGGTGCTGGAGATCCTGCGCCGCATCTACCGGCTGCTGACCGATCTCGAGTCGCCGCGCTGGACGCCGCGCGAGCGCGCCGCCGTGGTCGATGCGCTGCGCAACGAGATCGACCTGCTCTGGCTGACCGGCGAGCTGCGCAAGGAGAAGCCCTCGGTTGAGCAGGAAGTGGCCTGGGGGCTGCATTTCTTCGACGAGACGCTGTTCGAGCGCGTGCCGGAGCTGCTCGCCAGCATCGAATGGGCGCTGGAGCGCCACTACCCCGGTGTGCGCTTTTCGATTCCGCCGTTCTTCCAGTTCGGCTCCTGGATCGGCGGCGACCGTGACGGCAATCCCTACGTGACCGACGCCGTCACCCGCGCCGCGCTGCACAGCTACCGCCGTGCCAGTCTGCGCCGCTACCGGCAGCGCCTGGCGCAACTGGTGCGCAGGCTCAGCATCGCCAACCGCGCGCTGGCGCTGCCCGAAGGGTTCCGGGCGCGGCTGGCGCAGGCGCTCGCCCAGAGCGGCGACGGCGAGCAGATCGCCCGGCGCAATCCCGGGGAGATCTTTCGCCAGTTCATCGTCTGCCTGCAGCGTAAGCTCGATGCACTCGAGCACGGCGGCGCGCCGGCCTACGCTTCGGCCGACGAATTCATCGCCGATCTCAAGGCGCTGGAATCGGGCCTGGCCGGCGCCGGTGCCGGTGCCCTGGCCCGGGCCTGGGTCACACCCTTGCGGCGCGAGGTCGAGGTCTTTCGCTTTCGCACCGCACGCCTCGATCTGCGCGAGAACAGCGCGGTCACCACTGCCTGCCTGCAGGCGATCTGGCGCCTGCTCCACGACAGTGAGCCGCCGGCGCTGGATTCGGAGGATTGGAAGCGCTGGTTGCTCGCCGAGCTGGTGCGCCCGCAGGAGGACGTGCCGGCGTTGGCCGGACTGCCGGCCGAGGCCGAGCGCACCCTCGACATGCTGCGCCTGGTGCGTGCGCTGCGCGATGAGGTCGACCGCGAAGCCTTCGGCGTGATCATCCTCAGCATGACGCGCACGGCGGCCGACGTGCTCGGCGTCTATCTGCTCGCCAAATATGCCGGGCTGTTCGCCGATGCCGAGGGCGTCGAGAGCTGTACGCGCCTGGTGGTGCCGCTGTTTGAGTCGATCGCCGATCTGCAGCGCGCTCCGGCCATCGTGCGCGAGCTGTTGTCGGTGCCGCTGGTGCGACGCACCGTGCGTGCACTCGGCGGCGTGCAAGAGGTGATGATCGGCTATTCGGATTCCAACAAAGACGGCGGCTTCCTCGCCTCCAACTGGGAACTCTACAAGGCGCAGATCCGGCTGGTGCGCGTCGGCGAGGAGTGTGGTCTGCCGATCGCCTTCTTCCACGGCCGCGGCGGCTCGGTCAGCCGCGGCGGCGCACCGACCGGGCGCGCCATCGCCGCGCAGCCGCCCGGCTCGGTGCGGGGGCGGCTGCGCTTGACCGAGCAGGGCGAGGTGGTCTCCTCGAAGTACGCCAACCGCGGCACCGCGCAGTATCAGATGGAGCTGCTCGCCGCCAGCGTGTTCGAGCACACCCTGGCGGCGGTGCGGCGCGAATCACGCGCCGTCGACCCCGAGCTCGACGAGGCCATGGAGGCGCTCGCCGGGACCTCGTACGCGGCCTACCGGCGGCTGGTCAAGCACCCCGGACTGCTGACCTACTATCAGGCGGCGAGCCCGGTCGAGGAACTGGTACTGCTCAACCTCGGTTCACGGCCGGCGCGACGCTTCGGCGCACAGACACTCGATGACCTGCGCGCCATCCCCTGGGTGTTCGCCTGGACCCAGAACCGCCACCTGGTGCCCGGCTGGTACGGCGTCGGCACCGGGCTTGAGACCTTCGTCGAGGTGCGCGGCGCGGAGGGCACGGCGCTGCTGCAGAGGATGTTCGAGGAGCACGCACTGTTTCGCTTGATCGTCGACGAGGCCGAGAAGGCGCTGGCCCAGGTCAACCTGTTCATCGCCCACCAGTATGCCGAGCTGGTTCCGGATACGGCGATCCGCGACGAGATCTTCGGCATGGTCGAGGCCGAATACCGGCGCAGCGTCGCGGCCATCCTGCGGCTGACCGGCGAACAGGAACTCGCCGAGCGCTTCCCGGCCTTCCGCGGCCGGCTGACACGGCGCCTGGCGACGCTGAACCAGGTGGGGCGCCAGCAGGTGACGCTGATCCGGCGCTTCCGCGCCGCCAAGCAGAGCAACGCCGCGCAGCCTGATGAACTGGTGCCGCTGTTGCTGTCGATCAACTGCATCGCCGCCGGTCTGGGCTGGACCGGCTAGTCGCTGCCGGCCGGCGCGCCGGAACGAGCGGGAGAGCACGATGAGCGACTACCGTGAGTATGGCTTCTGCGGGCTGCTCGAAACCCCGGCACGGGATGCCGCCGTTGCCGTCCCGCCGTGGCTGCCGGCGCTGCGCGCGCGGGCGCTGGCGATCTTGCGGGCCGGCTTGGCGAGCGCCGACCCGCGCCGCACGGTCGAGCGCGCGTTACACATGCAAGCCGGCCGCCTGGCGATCGGCCTCGACATTGGTGCGCCCTGCGCCGAGGTGCGCAGCGAGCCGTGGACCCGGGTGCATCTGGTGGCCTTCGGCAAGGCCGCCGTCGCCATGGCCGAGGCTGCGCAGCGCAGCATCCCGGCGCAGTTGCTAGCCGAGGCGGGAGTCGTCGTCACCAACCGCGAGAACGTCGCCGGCCTGGCCGGGTTCAAGGTGGTCGGCGCCGGCCATCCGCTGCCCGATGCCGCCGGGCAGGCGGGCGCACGGCTAATCGCCGAGCGCGTGCGCGCTGCCGGAGCCGGCGAGCTGGTGCTGGTGCTGATCAGCGGCGGCGGCTCGGCGCTGCTGCCGAGCCCGGCCGGGCGGCTGGCGCTCGCCGACAAGATCGCCACCACCGAGCGGCTGCTGGCGAGCGGCGCTGACATCGGCCAAGTCAATACCGTGCGCAAACACCTGTCGGCGCTCAAGGGCGGCGGCCTGGCGCGGCTCGCCGCGCCGGCCGCGCTGCACGCGCTGATCCTCTCCGATGTGCTCGGCGACGAGGTCAGCGCCATCGCCAGTGGTCCGACCGTGCCCGATCCCACCACCTATGCCGATGCCATCCAGGTGCTCGAGCGCTATGACCTGTGGGGTCGGCTGCCGAGCGCGGTGCGCGTGCATCTGAGCCGCGGCCTCAGGGGCGAGTTGCCCGAGACGCCCAAGCCCGGCGACCCGCTGTTTGCCCGCACCGGGTACACGCTGATCGGCGGCAACCGCCAGAGCCTGGCCGCGGCCGCGGCCGAAGCCGGTCGCGACGGCCGTAGGGTGAGCGTCTACAGCACGGCGCTGACCGGCGAGGCGCGCGTGGCCGCCGAGCGTCTGGCGCAGGCAGCGCGCGATGCACTCCAGCGGTGCAGCGGACGACCGTTCGCGCTGCTCGCCGGCGGCGAGACCACAGTGACGCTGCGCGGCCGCGGCCTCGGCGGGCGCAACCAGGAGTTCGCGCTGGCCTTCGCCCTGGCCGCGGAACAGCTCGGCCTGCCCAAGCGCTGGGTGCTGCTCAGCGCCGGCACCGACGGGCGCGACGGACCGACTGACGCCGCCGGCGGCCTGGTCGACCCGTGGTCGCTCGAGCGCATCCGCGGCAGCGGCGCCGAGCCGAACGCGCTGCTGGCCGACAACGATGCCTACCGGGCGCTGTTGCGTTCAGAGGACCTGCTGCGCACCGGACCCACCGGCACCAATGTGGCCGATCTGCAGGTGCTGCTGGTCGGCGGATGACCCTTCCGAGGAGCAAGAGCATGGCCGAGATCATCGACGGTAAGCGCATCGCCGCCGAATTGCGCGGCACCATCGCCCAGCAGGTGGTGCAACTGCGGGAGACCCACGGCATTACACCGGGGCTGGCGGTGATCCTGGTCGGCGAGGACCCGGCCAGTCAGGTGTATGTGCGCAACAAGGCGCAGCAGGCGCGCGAGGCCGGTATGTCGTCGTTCGAGTACCGGCTGTCGGCGAACATCCCGCAGTCGGTGCTGCTGGAGCTGATCCGGCGCCTAAACGAGGACCCCGCCGTGCACGGCATCCTGGTGCAGTTGCCGTTGCCGCGCCAGGTCGACGCCGATGCAGTGCTCAAGGCGATCGACCCGGCCAAGGACATCGATGGCTTCCATCCGCTCAACGCCGGGCTGCTCGCCGTCGGCGGCGCGGGCGTGGTGCCCTGTACCCCGCTCGGCTGCCTGATGCTGCTCAAGCAGCGGCTCGGTGATCTGGGCGGACTGCGGGCCCTGGTGGTCGGCCGTTCCAATATCGTCGGCAAGCCGATGGCGGCACTGCTGCTGCGCGAGAACTGCACCGTGGCGATCGCCCATTCGCACACGCGCGACCTGGCCGAGGAATGTCGCCGTGCCGACATCGTGGTGGCGGCAGTCGGCCGTCCGCGGATGATCCGCGGCGAGTGGCTGCAGCCCGGGGCGACGATCATCGACGTCGGCATCAACCGCGTCGCGGCCGGCGACGGTCGCACTCGGCTGGTGGGCGACGTCGATTTCGACTCGGCCGTCGAGATCGCCGGCGCGATCACGCCGGTGCCCGGCGGGGTAGGGCCGATGACCATCGCCTGCCTGCTGCACAATACGCTCGACGCCGCGCGCCGGCTGCTGGAAGGCGCGGGTCTGAGCGCGGCGTGAGCCCGCCCTCGAGGGCAGCGAGATGGGCTGGATCTGGCTGGTGCTGGCGATCATGCTCGAGGTGGGCGGCACGACCTGCCTGAAATTGTCCGACGGTTTCAGCCGCCTAGGGCCCAGCCTCGGTGTGCTGGCGTTCTATGTGCTGAGCTTCGGCACGCTGGGTATAGCGCTGAAGCAGCTCGAGATCGGGATCGCCTATGCGGTGTGGTCGGGACTCGGCACGCTCGCGATCGCGCTGATCGGCATCGTTGCTTTCGCCGAATCGACAAGCCTCGTCAAGTTCGCGGCGATCGCTCTGATCATTGCCGGCGTCGCGCTGCTGCGGCTCGCTGAGAGCTGAATCCTCGTTCTTGACAATGTTTCTCTGTAGGATATTAAATTTCCCCTAAGGCAATTTGCGCAATCAACGGCGTCGGATACCGCTCACCTCCAGAGTGGCCCCGGGCACAGGCGCCAAGCGCGTAGCCGCCGGATCCCAGATCGCCTTGCGCGTGACAAACCGCTTCAGAGGGGGAGACTCATGGTCCAGCGAACTCGATCCACGGTGCTGCTCATCGACGAGCATCCGATCTTTCGAGCCGGTATCTCTCACGTGCTGCAGGCGAGTGGCGATTTCGAGGTGGTCGCCGAGACCGGATGCGGCGCTGAAGGGGTTGAGTTGGCGCAGCGCTGCGCGCCCGATTTCGTGCTGCTGGAGTTCGGCGCGAAGCGGGTCAGCGGACTCGATACCCTGCGGCGGCTCAAAGCCTTGGGGCTGGGGGCGCTGCTGATCATCGTCTCCGGCTCGAACGCCGAAGACGAACTGGCCCTGGTGCTGCGCCACGGGGCCGACGGCTATCTGCTGAAGAACATGCCGCCCGAGGCCTTCCTCGCCAAGCTGCGCAGCGCCGTCAAGGGCGTGGTCGTCCTGCCGGACGGCCTCACGCAAGGCCTGGTCAGGGCGCTGACCGAAGACAGGACCGGCCCCCTGCCGGCGCGGGTCGCGCTGACCAGCCGCGAATGGCAAGTCCTGGCGATGATCGCCGAGGGCATGTGCAACAAGCTGATCGCGCGCGAGCTCAACATCAGCAACGGTACCGTCGGCGTCCACGTTAAGCACGTGTTGCAGAAGCTCAACATGCGCTCGCGCCTGAAGGCCGCCGCCTGGGCCCACCGCAACGGGATCACGCGGGAGCGGCCCTGGCAGACGGGCAAGCGCGCCGTGAGCTCGGAGTCGATCGCGACCTAGGCTCGTGCGATTCCGACCGCCTCGGCATGGCCGCTGCGGCAGCATCGCTCTGCCGCGCGGCTTTGCCATAACCCGTTGTGAATACCCTGTTTCGAGTAGCCCTTCGAGAAGCCTGGGTCATCTCTTGACGGCGTTTCCTGTTGTTCTATTTGTTTTCCCGTATGTCAACAAAACCATCACGGGGGAACAGATGAACAGTGAACTCGGATCGCGCATCCAGCGCATGTTTTCGAGGGATCGCCTGATGGCCGTGTCATTGGTCATGGTGATGTGGCTGAGCGTCGGTTTCGTCTTCTTCTACGTCGGCGCAGTTCTGGAGGATTGGCGCATCCGCATCGCCCTGATCGCCGGCAGCGGGCTGGTGCTGGTTTTCAATACCGCATCGATCACGGCGATGATCCGGCACTACGCCGAGGACAAGAAGTTCATCTACGAACTCGACATCCGTCACCTCGACGCGCAGCGCGCCGCCAAGGCGCGGCGGCCGGTGGCCGTGGCGGCCGTGGCTCAGGCCGGAGCCGAATGAGGAGGGGCGCCATGGCCAAGAAGAAATACCTACCCCCCGTCCAGAAGCGCCTCGGGCAATTGCTGGACACTGTGTTCATCCTCGCCCTGGTCTATCTGAGCCTGCTGGCCCCGCTGTTGTTGCATTCCGGGGCCGAAACCGGCGCCGACGCTGCGGCCGCGCCGCCGCCGACCTGGGAATCCCTGGGGCAGAACGCGACGATGCAGGCGCAATGGGAGAAGCTGGGCATCGATGCCACACAGGCAGCGGCGATGATCAACCACAAGTTCGATTATTCGATCGACCCGCTGGCGCTGGCGGGGACGGCGCTCGTGATCGTCGTCTACTTCGTCTTCATGCTGCGCGTCTCCGAGTGGCAATACCGGCAGGTCATCGCCGAGAAATTCGACGAGGATTACGGCCAGCAGCGGCCTTCGAGAACGGGGGAGAGGCCATGAATATCTGGGATGCTCTCAGCTATGCCGCCTGGGGTCTTGCGGGTTTCCTGCTGCTGTGGATGCTGCTGGATGCCTTGCGCGTGGGCCGGGAATACGATGAAGAGTTCCTGCTGAGCTCACGGGAAGGAGCGGACGAGCTCTTGGAGGAGCGCCGCCATGACTGAGCAGACGCTGAGCCTGCAATCGGAAGGCCGCCAGCCGATCGGCCTGCTCAAGGTGCTGGGCCCGGTGCATGTCTGGGCGCTCGGCGTCGGCATCGTGCTGGTCGGCGAATTCATGGGGTGGAACTTCGCGGTGGCCAAGGGTGGGGCGTTCGGCGCCCTGATCGCCTGCTGGATCATCGGCCTGCTGTACAGTTGCGTGGCGATGATCGACTCCGAAGTCACCTCGACGGTGGCCGCAGCCGGCGGCCAGTACGCCCAGGCCAAGCACATCGTCGGTCCGCTGATGGCGTTCAACGTCGGCCTCTACCTGGTGATGGCCTATACCATGCTGGAGGCGGCCGATGCGCTCATCGTCGGCGACCTGATGAAGGTGGCGGCGGCGCAGTTCGGCTACGAACAGCTCGATCCCAAGCCCTTCGTGGTGCTCACCATCGCCGCGCTGGCCTGGCTGAACTATCGCGGCGTGTTCATGACGCTGAGCGTCAACTTCGTGATCACCGCGCTCGCCTTCGTCGCGATCGTCGTGCTGTTCTTCGCCACCCGGCCCTGGGCGCCCGGCGAGGTGCTCAAGCACCGCGAACTGCTGACCGAGCTGCCATACGGCTGGATCGGGGTGGTCGCCGCGCTGCAGTTCGGCATGTGGTACTACCTCGGTATCGAAGGCACCTGCCAGGCGGCCGAAGAGACCCGCTCGGCCGGCCGCTCGATCCCGCTGGGCACGATGTCCGGCATGATCACGCTGGTGATCGCCGCGACGCTGACCTGGTTCGTCGCCTCGGGTCTGCTGCCCTGGGAATATCTGGGCCAGGCCTACGTGCCGCTGTATGACACCGCCCGCATGATCGGCAACCCGCTGCTCGAGCTGTTTCTGTTCATCGGCACCATGTTGGCCGCGATCGCCTCGGCCAATGGCTGCATCAACGACGCCGCGCGGGCCTGGTTCTCGATGGGCCGAGACCGTTACATGCCGGCCTGGTTCGGCGCCGTGCATCCGCGCTACCACACGCCGTTCCGCTCCATCCTGTTCCTGATCCCGATCGCGATCTCGTTCGCCTTCACCGGCCTGCTCGACCAGGTGATCACCTTCTCGATCCTGTCGGGTCTGCTCGGCTACACGTTCATGTCCTTCAACATCCTCAAGTTCCGCCGGCAATGGCCGCTGGGCAGCATCAAGCGCGGCTACGTGCATCCGTTCCATCCGCTGCCGGCGCTGGTGCTGATGGCGCTGTGCATCGCCACCTATTTCGCCACCTTCCTCGGCTATGGCACCTCGCTGCTGTCGATCATGGCCTTCTATCTGATTGCCTCGCTCTGGTTCACCTTCCATCGCTACCGCTACGTCAAGCGCGGCGACCAGTTCACCATGCCGTGGCCGCGGCCGCGGGGCTACTGAGGAGAGGGCATGATGCCGAAGAAACTGCTGTGCGCGACCGACGGTTCGCATGCCTCGCTGCAGGCCGTCGACTTTGCGATCGACTTCGCCCGGAGCCTGGGGACGCAGCTGGCGTTCCTGACGGTGGATGGCGCGCCGCCGAGCGCAGGGGCGCTCCATGACTCGACGCTGCTCACGGCCGCCGAAGCCCAGCTCCGCCAGGAGCTGCAGGTGGCCGCGACCAGGGCCCGCGCGGCCGGGCTGGACGAGGTGCGCTGCGTGCTGGCCCGCGGGCACGACATCGCGGCGACCATCGTCGCCTACGCCGAGGAGCATGGCTATGATCACATCGTCACCGGCTCCGCCGGGCGCACCGGCATCAGTCGGCTGCTGCTCGGTTCGGTCGCCGCCGCGGTGGTCGCCCGGGCGCACTGCCCGGTGACCGTGGTGCGCTGAGGGAGTCGAGATGCGCGCATGGCAGCCGAACTCCTCGCCCTGACGGCAGCGACGGCCGGCCTGCTCTGGTACTGCCACAGGCGTCACCGCGGCGCAGTGAAAGCCGAGCGTGCGGTGCTGTTCGACGCCTGCCTGGCGTGCTTCGAAACCCATGAGCTCACCCAGGATGACGTGGGTTTTCCGACGCTGCGCGGCCGCTATCGTGGCTATACGGTCAGGCTGGAGTTGCTTGCCGAGCACCTCGGCCTGCGCAAGCTGCCCTGCCTGTGGCTGCGTGCGACCGTGCTGGCGGATCTGCCCTGGCAGGGCGTGTTCGATTTCCTGGCCCGTCCGCAGGGCAGCGAATTCTTCTCGCCCGCGGCCGGGCTGGCGCAGACGCTGCCGATCCCTGAGGACTGGCCGCAGCATGCGCTGCTGCGCAGCGATTGCGCCGAGCGCATGCCGCCGCTGACGCGGCTTGCGCCGCACATGTGCCTGTTCGAGGACTGGCGCGCCAAGGAACTGCTGGTGACGCCGCGCGGCGTGCGCATCGTCTATCTGGTGCAGCAGGCGGACCGCGGCCAATATCAACTATGGCGCCGGCTCGCCTTCGAACACGCCGTGCTGCCGGCCGCGCTGGTCGATGAATTGCTCGAGCGCGCGCTCGCGATCCACGCCGATCTCCGCTACGACGAGAAAAGACGATGAAGACGCCCTGGCATCCCTATGCGGTATTCGCCATCGCCGCACTGCTGCCCGGCATGGGGCAGGTGTTGAACGCCACGCCCGTGCGCGGCTTGATGATGGCCTTCTTCATGCTGACCCTGGGCGTGGTCTGCTACCACCTGACCACGCCCGAGCATTCGCTCCTCGGCCGCTACGCCGGCGGCTGGTTCGTCTACGCCGTCTCGGTGATGGATGCCTACCAGTGGGCGCGGTATCGCTGGGAGGCGGCCCGGCGCGTGGTGCGGCCCGCCGCATGAAGCCCCCGGATTGCGGATTTCAAGAATTCTCCGGCCCGTAGTTCATCACCGCCAATAGCCGGATCGGCACCTCGATCAGGCGCTCGGGACCGTGCGGGATCTCCCCGGGAAAGGTCAGCGAGTCGCCCGGCTCGAGCAAATAGGTGTGGCGGCCGTGGCGGTATTCGAGGCGGCCCTCGAGCACGTAGATGAACTCGATGCCGGCATGGACGAAGTCCGGGAACACTTCGCCGGCGTCATCTATGGTCACCAGGAAAGGTTCCATCGACTTGCGCGGCCCCATGTCGTAGGCGAGCAGGTGGTAGGTATGGCCGCGCTTGGTGCCGCGGCGCACCACCTCCAGCCCCTGACCGCTCTTGACGTGCTGGGCGCCACCCTCGGGGACGTCGAAGTTCTTGAACAGCTGCGACAGCGTTACGCCCAGCACCGAGGTCAGGCGGTGCAAGGTCTCGAGGCTGGTCGAGACCTGGCCGTTCTCGATCTTGCTGAGCATGCCGCGGCTGATCCCGGCCAGGCCGGCGACCTCGGCGATGGTCAGCCCCTGGGCCAGCCGCTGGCGATGCAGGAAGCGCCCGATGTGCTGCTCCAGCGTATAGGGGGAGCCTGCCTCGGCAGGAGCGGGGGTGCGGTGCGACGGTTTGTCCAAAGCGTCTTCCGGTGTCATGGGGTCTTCCTGTTCGACAGATGCCGCGGTCCACTGGCTCTGATACGAAGCACAAAAAAACACTGCCCGCTTCGTCGGAACTTCCTCAAACGATATGGGATGTCCGCTGCTATCGTCTGATGAAACTCCAGCGAAGCCGAGGTCTTGCCTCAGGTAAGTATGCGCGAGGGGGGGATGCGCCGAACACCCCCGCCCCGTACGGGACTGTCGGGTAACTCCGTATGGTATCGAGTTGCTTTAATCAGTCGCTCTACGATGCCCTACCACCCTCGCCCTGGCCCGGATGCGCACCATCCGTGGCGCGCACCCTTCGGGCGCTCTGACGGGCGTCCAAATCCGCCGGAGCGGATTTGTCTCCCAGAGGGAGAGGAGAATACGGGTGCCGGCGATGCGCACTCTCGATCTCCTCGGAAAGGGGCGGGGTGAGGGCGGAGCGGCGACCAGACGAACCCGGTATTTAGTAGCGCTGCAGGCCGGGGATCCAGTCAGTGCCGGCCAGCGGCACCTTGGCCATGGCCGCCGCCTCGATGGTCAGCGCCACCAGGTCTTCGCGCTCGAGGTGATGCACGTCGGACTTGCCGCAGGCGCGCGCCAGCGTGGTCAGCTCCATCTTCAGCGTCTGCAGATAGTTCTTGACCCGCCGTGCCCCCTCGGCCGGCTCCAGGCGCTGCTCCAGCACCGGGTCCTGGGTGGTCACACCGACCGGGCAGCGCCCGGTGTGGCAGTGATGGCAGTGGCCGACCGCGGTGCCGAGCTTCTCGTAATCGGCCAGCGCCGAGTGGTGCGCGCCGTTCTGGAAGTAGTCGGGCCGGTTGCAGCCGAGCGCCATCATCACGCCCTGGCCGATCGCCACCGCATCGGCGCCCATCGCCAGCGCCTTGGCCACATCGGCACCGCTGCGAATGCCGCCGGAGATGATCAGTTGCACCGTGCCGAGCATGTCGATCTCTTCGAGCGCCTCGACCGCCTGGCGCAGCGCGGCGAGCGTCGGGATGCCGGCGTGCTCGATGAACACCTGCTGGGTGGCCGCGGTGCCGCCCTGCATGCCATCGACCACGACCACGTCGGCGCCGGCGGCGACCGCGAGCTTGACGTCGTTCTTGACGCGGGTGGCGCCGATCTTGACATAGATCGGCTTCTCCCAGTCGGTGATCTCGCGCAGCTCGGCGATCTTGATCGCCAGATCGTCGGGGCCAGTCCAGTCGGGGTGGCGGCTGGCCGAGCGCTGGTCGATGCCCTGCGGCAGACAGCGCATGTGTGCGACGCGGGCATTGATCTTCTGCCCGAGCAGCATACCGCCGCCGCCCGGCTTGGCGCCCTGGCCGACGACCACCTCGATGGCGTCGGCCTTGCGCACATCATCGGGGTTGAAGCCGTAGCGCGAAGGCAGGCACTGGTAGACCAGGGTTTTTGACGACTGCCGCTCCTCGGGAGTCATGCCACCGTCGCCGGTGGTGGTGGTGGTGCCCAGTTGCGTCGCCGCGCGGCCGAGCGCTTCCTTGACGTTGGCCGACAGCGCACCGAAGCTCATGCCGGCGATGGTGATCGGGATGTCGAGCACCAGCGGCTTCTTGGCGTAGCGCGTGCCGAGCACGGTGCGGGTCTCGCACTTCTCGCGGTAGCCCTCGAGCGGATAGCGCGATACCGAGGCGGTGAGAAAGGTGAGGTCGTCGAAGTTCGGTACCCTGCGCTTGGCGCCGAGCCCGCGGATGTCGTACAGGCCCACTTCCGCCGCGCGGTGGATGTAGTGCAGCGTATTGCTGCCGAAGGTGGCGTTGTTCTCCAGATAGAGCGGCTTGCTCATGGCTCAGTACTCCTGGTTGGCGTCGGCGTTCCAGTGGTACAGCGTGCGGGCCGAGGCCACGCGCTTGAACTCGCGCGGGTCGTGATCGAAGCCGGCCTTGGCCAGTAACTGCGCGACCTTCGCATAATCACTTTCCTGCATCGGTTCCACCCGGGCGTCGGCGCCCAGCCCGTGGATCTGGCCGCGCACGTAGATCACCGCCTCGTACAGCGAGTCGCCGAGGCCGTGGTCGGCGTCGCCGCACACCACCAGGTGCCCGGCCTGGGCCATGAAGGCTGACATGTGGCCGACGCTGCCGCCGACGACGATGTCGATGCCTTTCATCGAGATGCCGCAGCGCGAGGAGGCATCGCCCTCGATCACCAGCAGGCCGCCGTGGCCCGAGGCGCCGGCGCACTCCGAGGCGAAGCCCTTGACGCGCACGCTGCCCGACATCAGGTTCTCGGCCACGCTCCAGCCGACGTTGCCGTGCACGGTGATGTCGGCCTGCTTGTTCATGCCACCGACGAAGTAGCCGACGTGGCCATAGATGTCGATCTTCACCGGCGCGTCGACGCCGACGGCGATATTGTGCTGGCCCGCCGGATGGACGATCTCGATCGTCTCAATGCCGCTGCCGGGCAGTTCGCGGTGCAGGAAGTGGTTCAGCTCCCGCACCGAGGTCTCGGCCAGGTCGAAGCGGACCGCGCTGGCCTGGCGCTGGGCGGTGGCGCTCAGAGTGTCCATGAATAGATCTCCTGCGGTTTCGGTTCGAACAGCCGGGCATGCTCCACGCCGGGCAGATGGGCCAGCGCCCGGAACTCCGAGCCGATGGCGACATAGTC
>DATLYR010000237.1 GCA_035574475.1 Nevskiales bacterium
CGGGCCACAAGGGCGGGCGATGAATTCAACGAGCGGCAACGGTGGCAGGGAACAGACCAGGGAACTGAGCTACGAGGAGTTCGGCCACCAGTTCATCCACCAGCTGGTGACGCCCGCGCGCATCGAGCGCGAGCTGAAGGCGCTGCTGGCGGAGCCGATCAAGGGCACGGTGAAGCGGCTGCCGGCCGAGATGATCACCGCCCGCTACACCTTCTACCTGCAGGACGTGCAGGTGACGACGCGGCCCGAGTGCCTGCCGCAGCTCGGGCTGCGCCAGCGCATCAGCGGCCTGCTGGCGCTGTCGGTCAACCTGCTGGGCCTGAACCTGCGCTTCACTCTGCAGCTGGCGATCAACCTGGAGCAGCGGGTGCGGCCTTACGAGCCGCTGACGCTCAGGATCGAGACCCGGCCGGTGGGGGGCGAGGCGATCGAGATCAAGGTGGACTCGCACGGCATCCCGAGCGAGATCGCAGACCGGCTCAACCTGATCGAGGGCGCGGTGCGCGCGCAGGTGGTCGACGAGGTCAACGCGCGCCTGGCCAGCGGGCCGATCGCGGCGGCCGTCAACATCGACCTGCGGCGCATCGCCGAGGAGGCGCGGCTGGCGCCCCCGGCTACTCGAACGTAAAGCTCTCCACCGGTAGGCGCGTCAGCGACTTGCTGGGCGCCAGCATCGAGCTGGCGTGACCCTTGGCGCGCGGCAGCAGGTGGTCGAAGTAGAAGCGCGCCAGGCCGATCTTGGCCTTGTAGAACTCCGGCTTCTCCGCTCCGTCCTTCTTCTCCAGCTTCTCGTAGGCCACCTCGGCCTGCAGCGCCCAGAAGTAGGCCATGGTCACATAGCCCGAGTACATCAGGAAGTGATGGCAGGCGGCGCTGACCACGTCGCGGTCCTTGTGCGCCGCCAGCATGATGCGCGTGGTGAGCACGTTCCACTGCACGGCCAGCCTGGTCAGCTCGCGGGCGTAGCGGCCCATGCGCGGGTGCACCAGGCGCTCGAGCGCGAACTTGGCCATGGTGGCGGTGAAATCGCGCACCGCCTTGCCGCGGGTCATCAGCAGCACCTTGCGACCGAGCAGGTCCAGCGCCTGGATGCCGGTGGTGCCCTCGTAGAGGGTGCTGATACGCGCGTCGCGCAGGATCTGCTCCATGCCGTGTTCGACGATGTAGCCATGGCCCCCATACACCTGGATGCCGAGACTCGCGGCTTCCAAGCCCATCTCGGTCAGGAAGCCCTTGAGGATGGGCGTGAAGAAGCCGAGCTTGTCGTCCCATTCCTCGTATTTCTTCGGGTCGCCTTCGATGATGCCGTTGACCATGTGGTCGGCGTACTGTGCGGCGAAGTACAGCATCGCGCGGCCGCCCTCGGCGATGGCCTTCTGCGTCATCAGCATGCGGCGCACGTCGGCGTGATGGATGATCGCGTCGGCGACCTTGTCCGGCTCCTTCTTGCCGGACAGCGCACGCATCGAGCGCCGCTCCTTGGCGTAGCGCAGCGCGCCCTGGAAGGACAGCTCGGCGTGCGCCACGCCCTGCACGGCGGTGCCGATGCGGGCGGTGTTCATGAAGGTGAACATCGCCTCCAGGCCCTTGTTGGGCTGGGCGATCATGTGGCCGGTGGCACCCTCGAAGTTCAGCACCGCGGTGGCGTTGGCGTGGATGCCCATCTTGTGCTCGAGTGCGCTGCACACGACGTGGTTGGATTCGCCCACGCTGCCGTCGGCATTGACCTTCATCTTCGGCACCACGAACAGTGAGATGCCCTTGGTGCCCGGTGGCGCGTCCGGCAGGCGTGCCAGTACCACGTGGACGATGTTTTCGGTCAGGTCATGGTCGCCACTGGAGATGAAGATCTTGGTGCCGGTGATCTTGTAGCTGCCGTCCGGCTGCGGCTCGGCACGGGTCTTGACCTGGCCCAGGTCGGTGCCGCATTGCGGCTCGGTCAGGCACATGGTGCCGGTCCAGCGGCCTTCGGTGAGCGGCGGCATGTAGATTTTCTTCAGCGCGTCGCTGGCGTGCTGCATGATGGTGTTCATGGCGCCCAGCGACAGGCCCGGATACATCAGAAACGGCCAGTTGGCGGTGCCCATCATCTCGGACTTCACCAGGCCCAGCGACATCGGCAGGCCCTGGCCGCCGTACTCGGCCGGATGCGACAGGCCCTGCCAGCCGCCGGCGACGTACTGGTCGTAGGCCGCCTTGTAGCCCTTGGGCGTGGTGACCTTGCCGTTCTCGAGCCGGCAGCCCTCCTGGTCGCCCGACAGGTACAGCGGCGCCAGCACCTCCTCGCAGAACTTGGCGCATTCCTCGAGGATGGCGTTGACGGTGTCGGGGTCGGCGTCCTTGCCGTTGGACAGCTTCGCGTAGTGCCCGGGGAAATCGAACACCTCGTTCATCAGGAAGCGCATGTCGCGCAGCGGGGCCTTGTAGGCGGGCATCGGTGAACCCTCGGTCTCGGTTGTGGGCGGTACGCGGCCGCGTATTCTGCCGGCCTCCTACCTTAGCGCCATTGGCATTGGCGCGGCCATGCTGCGGCGCAGCGGTCAGCCCAAACGGTGCGCACAGCGCACCCTATGGGTCAGTTGTCGAACTTCTGCTCGCGCGTTTCCCGGAAGGCGACCTGGGGATGGCGTTCCTGGGCCATCTCCAGGTTGACGCGGCTGTTGGCCAGGAACACCAGGGCCTGGGAGTGGTCCAGCGCCAGGCGCGGCTCGTTCTTCTCGCGGAATTCCCTGAGCGCCTTGGGATCGGCGCAGTCCACCCAGCGCGCGGTCCAGATCGTGCTGGCCTCGAACACGCAGGCCACGCCGTACTCGGCCTCGAGCCGTTCCTTGACGACGTCGAACTGCAGGTTGCCCACCGCGCCGAGGATGATGTCGTTGTTCGTGAGCGGGCGGAACACCTGGGTGGCGCCTTCCTCGCACAGCTGGTCGAGGCCCTTGTTCAGGGCCTTGGCCTTGAGCGGGTCTTTCAGTACCACGCGCCGGAACAGTTCCGGCGCGAAATTGGGCACGCCGCGGAACACCAGCGCTTCACCTTCGGAGAATGAATCGCCGAGCGCGATGGTGCCGTGGTTGTGCAGGCCCAGGATGTCGCCGGGCCAGGCCTCTTCCGCCTGCTGGCGCTCGGCGGCCATGAAGGTCACGGCGTCGGTGATGCGCACTGTCTTGCCCAGGCGCACGTGGTGCAGCTGCATGCCTTTCTCGTACTTGCCCGAGCACACGCGCAGGAAGGCGATGCGGTCGCGGTGGCGCGGGTCCATGTTGGCCTGGATCTTGAACACGAAGCCGGTGAGCTTCGGCTCCGAGGGTTCCACCGCGCGTGCCGTGCTGCCCACGTGCGCTTCGCGCGCTGCCGGCGCGGGCGCCCATTCGACGAAACCGTCGAGCAGGTTCTGCACGCCGAAGTTGTTGATCGCCGAGCCGAAGAATACCGGTGTCAGCCGGCCGGCGCGGTATTCGTCCAGACTGAAGGGCGGACACACGTGCCGCGCCATCTCCACCTCTTCCATGAAGTGCGCGCGCTCCTCGCCGAGCAGCTGCTGCACCGAGTCGCTGTGCAGCCCGTCGAGCGTCTCGATCGCGCCGGCCGTGTGCTTGTCGCCGCGGTACAGGTACACGCGGTCCTCGAGCAGGTGGTAGACGCCCTTGAAGCGGCTGCCCATGCCGATCGGCCAAGTAATAGGCGAGCAGGGGATCTTCAGCACGCGCTCGATCTCGTCCAGCAGCTCCAGCGGCGCGCGGCCCTCGCGGTCCAGCTTGTTGATGAAGCTGACGATGGGCGTGGCGCGCATGCGGCACACCTCCATCAGCTTGATGGTGCGCGGTTCCACGCCCTTGGCGGCGTCGATCACCATCAGCGCCGAGTCCACCGCGGTGAGCGTGCGGTAGGTGTCCTCGGAGAAGTCCTCGTGGCCCGGCGTGTCGAGCAGGTTGACGATGCGCTCGCGGTACGGGAACTGCATCACCGAGGTCGTGACCGAGATGCCGCGCTGCTGCTCGATCTTCATCCAGTCGGACGTGGCATGACGCGAGGCCTTGCGGCCCTTCACGGTGCCGGCCAGCTGGATCGCGCCGCCGAACAGCAGCAGTTTTTCGGTCAGCGTGGTCTTGCCCGCGTCCGGGTGCGAGATGATGGCAAAGGTGCGGCGCCGGGCCGCCTGTTCGGCAACGGTAGTCATCGGCGGGATTAAGGCCGGGTAGCCTGGCGCAGCTGATTCAGGCGGGTGGCCAGCGAGGCCAGATAGACCAGCAGGAAGAAGGCCAGCATGAACTCCTTCAGCTCGCCGGTGCGCAGATCGTAGAACGGCCAGTCATGGCCGACGATCTCGCTGAGGCTGCGGTCGATGCGTGCCAGGAACACGCCCAGCACCGCCGTTGGCAGCGCGGCCAGGGTCGGCCAGATCCAGTACCACAGCCGCGCGGGATTGAGCGACTGCCCGCGCAACTTGAGGTACAGCGGTACCACAATGCCGCCGACGAACGCGCCCAGGGTCAGCAGCGCGCGCGGCAGCTGGTCCAGCAGGAAGCCGACCCCGGCCAGGTTGTGCAGGTTGGTTTCTTCCTGGTCGTTCAGTGCTGCCCAGGCTTCCGGCGTGCTCCAGCGCAGGTACCACTGTCCCCAACTGGCTTCCTCGCCGGCGAAATAAATGCAACCCAGCGTGCCGAGCAGCAACCAGGCGACGAGGGGGCGCATCCTGAGGGCATGCGCGTGGCGCAGGGCGCGAATTCCCATGACGATCGCGGCAATCAGTACCAGCACGGTCGGGATCTCGACCACGCTCATCTCGCCGACGAAATGCCGCTTGTAGAAGCCGTGTTCGACGACAAAACCGGCGCTGTAGATGAACAGGTACATCGCCAGCGGAAGCCACAGACACAACCAGGCCGGCGGCTCGCGGAAATCCGCGGCCCGGCTCAGGGCAGGGGTGGAGGGCGGAGTCACGGAAAACAGCATGAACGACCGATCGGTGCGATGGGCGCGAATTGTAGCATCGGCCCGCAGGGGTGGGGTTCAACGGATATCGAAATCCGGGGGCAGGGCCGTGGCCGGCTCGGGGCTGCGCTCGACGCCGGTCACACGCGCGGCCGGCGGGCCGCGCTGCAGCCACGCGCACAGCGCCTCGACCCGGTCCGGCGCGCCCTGCGCGAGCACCTCGACCCGGCCGTCGGGCAGGTTGCGGACCCAGCCCGACAATCCGAGGCGATGCGCTTCGTGCAGGGTCGCATAGCGGAAGCCGACACCCTGCACGCGGCCGCTGACCCGGAAGCGCTCGCATTTGATCATGATGTGGCCAGTATAATGTGTGCCTGACCCACGGTTGTCGCGCATGGCCCTGACCGACCGCCTCCGCAAGGTGATAGATGGCGCCGCCGCGCGCGCGGTGGATGCGCTGGTCGCGCGTCGCGGCGTGGCGCCGGCGGGCGGCCCGCAGGATTTGAGCCTGCAGGCCAGCATCCCCAACCCGTTCGGTGGCGAGCCACTGGCGCAGTTGCGTGTCCGCATCACCACCGAGCGGCAAGCGCATGGCGAGACTCTGCGGCTGCGCGCCCACCTGAAAGGCCGGCTGGAGTTGCCGGAAGAGCGCCGGCCAGCACTGCCGGGACCGGATGCGGCGGACTCCGCGCAACGCGCGCTGGTGCCCCGTGCCCAGCGTGCCGCCGCCCAACTGCTGCGGCGCGGTCTGGAAACCGGGCTGGCCAGGCGCCTGACGCCCTATCTGGAGCGGCGTTTCGAAAGCTGGGTGGATCTGCAGGCGGCCACGGTGCCGCTGGATCAGGGTGCCCAGGCGCTGCTGCCCGATTCCGTGCAGATGCTCGGCCTCGGACGTTCGCCTGCCCTGCGCCTCGGTGACGATAGCCGGATCGAAACCTGGGTCGGGCGCTGTACCGGCGAGCACGCCGGGCTTGCGCAAGTGACCCTGGTGCAATTCAGCGAACCGGCCGGGCCGGACCGACGGCGCCGCCCGCGCAAGCCGCTGCACGTGGCCGCCAGTATCGCCACATTCTACGAAGACCCCCGCCGCAGGCGCTGAAGACGGCGTGCAAGCGGGCGGAAAATTGACTCAACTGCGGTTTTCCCTGAGCATATTGGGGCTTTGCCGCGGCCACTCCGTTTGTTTTTCTGGGGGAACACGATGACTCACTTGATGCGATCCCTGCCGTGGATCGTCGCCGCCTTGGTATTGGGTGCGGGCACGGCCCAGGCCGGGGACGCGCAGGCCGGCAAGATCAAGGCCAGCACCTGCATGGGCTGTCATGGCATCCCGGCCTATACCAACGTGTATCCGACCTATCACGTGCCGAAGCTCGGCGGCCAGTCTGCCGAGTACATCGTCAGCGCGCTGAAGGCCTATAAGAGCGGCGAGCGCAACCATCCGACCATGCATGCTCAGGCCGCCTCGCTCAGCGAGCAGGACATGGCCGACATCGCGGCCTATCTCAGCCAGGCCCCCAAGGCCAAGTAAGGGGCGCCACATGTTTTCAGGAATCACCATGAAGTCACTGACGCTGGGTTTCGTTGCTGCGCTGCTCAGTGGGGCGGCCATGGCTCAAGACGCGGCTGCCCCGGCGCAGACGGTGCAGGAGAAGGCCGCCACCTGCGCGGCCTGCCACGGCCCGAACGGCGTCAGCCAGAACCCGCTGTATCCTTCGCTGGCCGGACAGTATCGCGACTACCTGGAGGTCGCGCTCAAGGCCTACAAGTCCGGGGCGCGCAAGAACCCGGTCATGGCGGGCATGGCGGCGCCGCTGTCCGACCAGGACATCAAGGCGCTGGCGGCCTATTTCGCCGCGCAGCAGGGGCCGCTGTACACGCCCGCCTTGAAGTGACCCGCGTGCATTAACCCGCATTTCTCACAGGGCGCCGGAGAATCCGCAGTGTCGCTCAGGAGAAACGCATGAGTTTCATGACCGTGGCTCCAAACACTGTGTCTTTCTGATTCTCCGGCTGAATCGGCCCTGGCTCGCT
>DATLYR010000238.1 GCA_035574475.1 Nevskiales bacterium
GCCGGTGTTGCAGAAGAGCGAGGGGTGACATCGGTGCGGTTGTACCGATGAAGGATCGCAGCGCAACGGTTGCGGCATGGATGTCACAGGGATGATTCAGAGGGGGGCATCATGGTTGGTCGCTTTGGCTGGCGCGCAATGCGCCGGGCACGTCTTGCTGTTGTCTTTATCCTGTCCTGTTCGGTGCTGGGTATCAGCCAGTCGAGTGCGTACCTCGGCCCCACCGTAGCGGGCACGATCACCGGCCAGTTTGAGGTGACGCCGACCGGCGCCGCCAGCTACTCGATTCCGATCTCGGTGCCGCCGGGGACGGCGGGTATGGAGCCCAAGCTGGCGCTGCGTTATTCGAGCCAGGGCGGCAACGGTCTTCTGGGCGTGGGCTGGATGATGGCGGGACTGTCGAGCCTGACGCGCTGTCCGGCGACGCTGGCCCAGGATGGCTTTATCGATCCGGTCGATTTTGATGCCAACGACCGGCTGTGTCTGGACGGGCAGCGGTTGAAGTCTGTGGCCGGCGTTCATGGGGGTACGGGTACGGAGTATCGCACCGAGCTGGAAAGTTTCTCCAAGATCACGGCGACCGGCTCGATCAATGCGGCCGCCTCGTCCTTTGAGGTGCGCACCAAGGCCGGACTGATCTACACCTACGGCGATCCGAGCGGCGTGTCGGGGGCATCGTTCATAGCGCCCGGGCGCAGCGAGGTGTACGTGTGGGCGGTCAAGGAGATTCGTGACACCGTCGGCAATTATCTGAGCGTGTTTTATCAGCGCGATCCCACGACGCTGGAGCACTACGTCGATCGGATCGAATACACCGGCAATCTCAGTGCCGGTCTGCAGCCCTACAACCGCGTGCAGTTTGTGTATGACCTGGCGCGTCCGGATGTGGCCGAGCGCTATCTGGCCGGTGGCAGCAGCAGGATTCAGTCACGGCGCCGGCTGACCGCGATCCAGACCTATACCGGTACCCAGCTGGTGCGCGAGTATCGCATCGACTATGGCGTTGGCGCCGCCTCGCAGCGCTCGCGCATCACCGCCATCACCGAGTGTGCCAGCAACGCCACCGGCACCCAGTGTCTGCCGCCCACCACCTTTGCCTGGCAAGAAAAGCAACCTGGTACGGCCACCGACGCCGCTTTCCGTCCGCCAGCGGATCTGACCCATGATGACGGCTACTTCGAAAGCGAAGCAATAGACCTCAATGGAGACGGGCGCGTCGATTGGATTCAAGCCTACTACCACGATGGCTATTTCTATTCCAACACATGGATCAACAGCAGCGCAGGGTGGGTACTGGATCCAAATTGGCGCTTGCCAGTGGGTATCTATAGCGAAAGACACTCGCTCGGTGAATTCGCGGACATCAACGGGGACGGACTGCCGGATTTCGTATATGGGCGCGCCGGTAACAATAAAACTTATATCAACACCGGTGTCGGCTGGAGTTCCGCTCCCGATCCAAAATACCAGCTGCCACTGTCCCTCTATAGCGGCGGAAATCACAGGCTGGGTCGCTTGATAGATTTAAACGGTGACGGTCTGGTGGACTTCGTGTATTCGTACTACACCACCAACAGAGCCTTCTTGAACCAGCCACCTGGCAGCTGTGCCGCCTCATGCTGGTTAGAAACCTCAGCCTACGCGCTCAAAGTGTCCTTGACGAATGACGATAACGAACCTTTGAGTGACCTTGCAGATATCACTGGGGACGGTTTACCAGACCATCTAATTGCCGTGGATAACGGTGGTGGCAATTGGTCTATTGCCACTTGGGTGAATACCGGCAGTGGCTGGGTACGCGATTCTCGTCTGGACCTGCCCGAACCTCTCTTTCGTGAAACGGACTCCAAGATTCGGGTTGGCGAGATTGCCGATGTGAATGGAGACGGTCTGGGCGACTTCGTGGTGGCATACCGAGCGTATGACTATTGTGGTACGCGCTGCGTGTCGATCAGTGACTTCGCCAGAACGTATATCAACACGGGACAGGGCTGGGTGGTGGACGCGACCTATCAGCTGCCCAAGTCGCTTCACGCACTGCTTAATGGCGACGCTGGTGGACGTGTTGGCATGTTGGCCGACCTGAACGGCGATGGGCTGCAGGATCTGGTTGTGTCCAAGGAGGGATATACCCGGCAGCTGTATATCGCCACACAAGATCCCTGCACCACCACCAGTTGCCGGTGGAAGCTCGACAGTACCCAGGCCCCACCGTTCAACATCTTCACGGATCCTGAAATAACGGGAACCCTCACTGATCTGAACGCTGATGGATTGATGGATTACGCGCTAGCGCATAGCGGCAGCCGCCATGCATATATCAGCAGGGGCAAATCCCCGGATCTGCTGAGCGCTGTTACTAATGGCCTTGGCGCCAGCATCACCCTGGAGCATGCGGCGCTCTCGCAGGCCGGGCTGTATACGCGCGGCAGCGCGCCTGCCTATCCGCAGCAGGCCGCGGCCGCCGCTCTTACCGTGACCAGCAGTCACGCGGCCAGCGACGGCCTCGGCGGCAGCCGCACGCTGAGCTATCGCTACGCCGACATGCAGGTGAATCTGCAGGGGCGCGGGCTGCTGGGCTTTGGCAGCGTAACCGCTACCGACCAGGTGTCGGGGATCAGCGAAACCACGCAATACCGGCTGGACTTTCCCTATACCGGCATGACGCTGGCCGCCAGCAGCCGCGACAGCACCGGGCGCACGCTCAAATCGCTGAGCAACACCCTGAGCCTGGCGCAGGCCAGCTGCGGCGGTTACGGCACGCCGTTTCCCTTCGTTTCCAGCAGCCGGCAGCGGGACTATGAGCTGACCGGCTATGGCTCGTATGTGGCCAGAAACCAGACCACGGACTACCAGTACGACGGTTGCGGCAACGCCCTGCGCGTGACGGTGGCCAGCCACAAGGGCGAATTCACCGAAGACCGTCATGTCAGCGACACCGTCAACACCTATTCCGGCAACACCGCCAACTGGATTCTGGGGCGCCTGAGTCGCAGCGAGGTCACCCACACGCTGCCCGGCGGCGGCAGCGGCAAGCGGGTGTCGTCGTTTACCTATCACGCCAGCACTGGTCTTTTGACCAGCGAGACGGTCGAGCCCGGCACCAGCCTGGCGCTGACCACCAGCTACGGCTACGACGTGTTTGGCAACAAGACCGCGGTCACGGTAGGGGCGGGCAGCAGCGCGCCGCGCACCACCACCACCGTCTACGACGGCTACGGGCGTTTTCCGCAGACCGTCACCAACGCCCTGGGGCATGCTGAAACCCACAGCTACGACCCGGCCCACGGTGGGCGCACCCGCCTGACCGGCCCCAACGGCCTGAGCACCACCTGGCAATACGACCCCTTCGGGCGCCCAATTCTGGAAACCCGGCCGGACGGCACCACGGTCACCACCAGCTATCTGTTCTGCGGCAGCCTGTGCGTGAGCGGCGGCGCCATGGCGATCCGCAAGCAGGGCTCGGACGGCAGCGACGCGCTGGTGACGCTGGACCTGCTGGAGCGCGAGATCGGCACCCGCAAGCGCGCCTTTGACGGCGGCTGGATCCAGACCCTGACCGAATACGACGCCCAGGGGCGCAAGGCCCGTATCTCCACCCCCCACTACCCGGGCGACACCGCGTACTGGACCCGCTACAGCTACGACGTGCTGGACCGGGTGGTGCAGCAGGAATCGGCCCAGGATCAGTACCGGCCGAGCGGCCGCATCACGCGCTTTGCCTATGCCGGGCTTATCACCACCCAGACCGATCCCAACGGCAACAGCACCACCAAAGAGGTCAATGCCGCCGGGCGCACGGTCAAGGTCACCGACGCCCTGGGCAACAGCACCCAGTACGGCTACGACGCCTTCGGCAACCTGACCGCGGTCACCGATGCCGCCGGCAATACCAGCCAGATGAGCTATGACCTGCGCGGCCGCAAGGTCTCGATGAACGACCCGGACATGGGGGTGTGGTACTACAGCTACAACCTGTATGGCGAGCTGACCAGTCAGACCGATGCCAAGAACCAGACCGTCAACCTGCAGTACGACAGGCTCGGGCGCCTGGTGCAGCGCAACGAGCCGGAAGGGGTGACGACCTGGACCTATGACACCCGCTGGAAGGGGGCGTTATCCAGTGTGGTCGGGCCCGGGGGCTATGAGGAGAGCATCGAATACGACAGCCTGGGCCGGCCGACCCGCAACCGGCGCGTACTGGATGGCCAGGTTTTTCTCACCGACACCGCCTATGACAGCTTCAGCCGGCCGCTGCAGCTGACCTATCCCAACAACTTCAAGCTCAAGCATGTCTACAACGCCTATGGCTACCTGAGCGAAATCCGCCAGGCGAGCGACAACGCGTTGTACTGGAAGCTGGACCGCATGGATGCCCTGGGCAATATCGAGATGGAGACCCTCGGCAACGGCGTGTCCAGCACCCGTGCGCATGATCCGGCGCGCGGGCATCTGGACGCCATCATCACCGGCAAGAACGGCGGCAGCGCGGTGCAGTCCTTGAGCTACCAGTGGGATGCGGTGGGCAACCTGCTCAGCCGCACCGACCAGAACCAGGGCGGGCTGCGCGAAACCTTCATCTACGACCGTCTCAACCGCATGACCGAGTCGCGCCGCGCCGGCCAGAGCAACCTCACCCTGCAGTACGACGCCATCGGCAACATCATCTACAAGTCCGATGTCGGCCAGTACAGCTACCTCGGCCGGCCGCATGCGGTGGCGGCGACCACGGGCCCGCGCAGCAGCGCCTACGGCTACGACGCCAACGGCAACATGACCTACGACAACGGCCGCGCGCTGGAGTGGACCTCCTACAACCTGCCCAAGCGCGTTACGCAGTACACGACCGTAAAAGTCAGCTCACCACTCAAACCCGCATTGTCTCTTTTGGGTTACGACGATACAACATTCTATGTGTTCGACTCACCCGATCCTGGTCCTATTCCTTCAGGTGTCGTGAACACGATGTATGCACCCGCAACGGACGTAGACGGGATGTTCAGAATCCGCTGGTCCGATCCGGGGCCGCCCCCAGATCCGACTAATTTGTGTAACCGGGATACTACAACTTTTGTTGAAATATCTACCAAGCAGGACTTCAGCGAAACCAGAGTGATTTTTTCGAGCCGCACGGCGCGAGACTATTTAGTTTCTGGTTTGAAACCCGGAACTTATTTTTTTAGAGTCTACACGGTTTACAGCTACTACGGCCTATTTCTCTGTACCCGCAATGGGGAGTCTGAGCGTGGGCGCGACTACATCGGTCCGAACATCGTTACCGTAGGCGCCAATTTTTCTTCGAGAGGCGTTAGTAGTCTGCCCTTACCAAAACTCGACTTAGGGCTAGTCTCGCTTCCGGGGAACCAGGCAAATCAACAGTTCTTCAACCAATCCGAGTTCTTCTACGGCCCCGACCGTGCCCGCTACAAGCAGGTGGTGACGCGTGGCAGCCCGCCGGACAGCAAGATCGTTTACTACGTCGGCGAGCTGTACGAAGAGCACGTCTACGGTTCTGCGCGCATCCGCAAATGCTTCATCCGGGTGGGCAACCGGGTGATTGCCATCCGCAGTTCCTACAACGACGGCAGCAATGCCATCGAGTATCTGCACCGCGACCACCTGAACTCCGTGGACGTGCTGACCGACGCCACGGGCGCGGTGCTGGAGCGGACCAGCTTTGATGCCTTCGGCAAACGCCGGCCGGGCAACTGGACGGCAGACCCGAACGACGTCTACACCAACGAGCGGCTGTACCGCACGGCGCGGGGGTATACGGGCCACGAGCACCTGGACAATGTCGGGCTGATCCACATGAACGGGCGGGTGTACGACCCGGCCCTGGGGCGGTTTACCAGCCCGGACCCGTTCGTGCAGTTTCCGGAGAGCACCCAGGGGCTGAACCGCTACAGCTACGTCAACAACAACCCGCTGTCCTACACCGACCCGAGCGGGTATTTCCTGGAAGAGATTCTGATCGCCATCGCGATGATCGTCATCGGCGAGGCGGCCGACATCCCGATCCTGACCCAGATCGGCTTTGCCCTGCTGCCGGGTAACCCCTTCCTGAACGGCTTTGCCGGCGGGCTGATTTCCAGCGACGGCGACGTCCGCCAGGCCTTTGTCAGCGGTCTGACCGCTGGCGCTTTCCATGCGGTGGGTACATCCTTTGGACCGGTCGAGGCCTTCTCGAAACAGCACCTTGGCAAGATCATTGCGCATGGGATCGTGGGCGGTGTATCCAGTGAGCTGTCGGGCGGCAGCTTCAAGGAGGGCTTCTTGAGCGCGGGCGTGACCCAGGCGTTTGCGCCGGCGATCGATGGCCTGGACCGCAATAACCCGGGCCAGAGCCCCGTGCGGGTCATTGCGGCGGCCGTGGTCGGCGGCACCGCCGCAGAACTGGGCGGCGGGAAGTTCGCAAATGGGGCGGTCACTGCAGCTTTCAGCAGGGCGTTTAATGACGATAGACATGCAACGTTGAATACTCGAGAAAGCTGTCCTGGAGAGTGCACATTGATTCGGAACGCGCGAGATGGAACCGCGTACTGGGTTCCGAAGGGTGTTGCTGGAGAGGCCCTTGCGGCTGCCGAAACTGGAACATCAATGTTAAAACCGGCAACGGCGGAAGAATCCTTGAATGCCGTTGGGACTCTCGCGGGGCTGGGTAGTGGCGCTTCTTTGTTGTTCGGTGGTATGCGCTTGGCTACCAGCTTGGGCGTTGTTTCAACAGGAGCAAACGTGGCTGCAGCAGCTGCCAACCCGAGCTTTGAGAATGTTGGGCCCTTAATGCTGGATGTAGGCACTGGGATTCTTTTCTCGGGCTCGCATCCCGTACTTCAAGGCGCAATGAGCCTGTATAGCACAGGCACGGGGGCGATAATCCAATACAACGCGAGGCAGGAATGCTCCGCGCCTTATTTGTGCTGACGATGAAGATCCGTCGTGAAGAATTGTATGGGCTTACTATTGGGGGGGTGGGCGCCTCTTCTTTTGCGCCAGTTATGGCATTTTCCGGGAACTGGTTCGCTATCACGGCCGCTTTCTGTATTGCTGGTGGAATTCTCTTTGTTCATTCAAGGTCCAGGTCGCTTTTTCTCAAAGTGCGCTGGTTTCGCGCGTGCATAGGAACCATTACTGTTGCTGGTTTATTTATCGGTCTATCGACGACGCACGGTTTCATGCCTCGCAGCATTGGCGTGCCTCTCATGTTGGTTTTGATTGTTGCAGTTGGCATGTATATGCAAATTAGGCTGGAGCAATCGATAAGCAAAGAGTGAAGACGGGGAGCGGGAGCGAGGTCACAGTAAGCCTTGCCCGCCGATCCCTCCGGCCAAACGGTATTCAACCAGTCGGATTGAGAGGTGCTGCGCATGCCCCATTTTCACAAGCGGGGCAATTACTTGCGTCCGCCCCAGTCCATCATGCTGCGCTGCAACACGCCGGGTTACTGAAAAGCGACTATGGAGCCCGCAGCGGCTCCGCATTAGCATGCTTACCGACAGCCGCATAAGCAGAACAACCGGCTGAGGTTCGATGGCCAGGGACGGTCCTTGGCGCCGGCGCTGCCGGCGAGCAGGAGAACTGGGGTCAGAGTAGACTTTCTCACACAGGCATCAGGCCAACCCTGGATTCGCACATGGACAGCAAAATCGGAATGAGCATCGATGCTCCGCTCGCGAGAGCCGGCATAAACCCGGCGCGACTAATTTCCACCAAAACCTTGCCGAACGGCAATTTTGAGAATGGCTACGAGTACCGAAGAACGTGCAGGTATTTCTTCGAGGTTGATTCCAAGACTCGTACCGTGGTCAGTTGGCGCTTCGAGGGCAGCGAAGAGGGCTGCGGGATTGTGCCTTGAGTATCCTCACTCCCACGGCTTCTTCGCCATGCGCGCGATCTCGCGCGAACCATGGATGACGGTGAGGACCTGCACGGTGTCGGTTTCGACCAGGTAGAGAATCCGGTAGTCGCGGAAGATCAGCTCGCGGATTTCTTCCGGCGCTTCGTCTGCTTCCGGCACTTCCCGGCCCAGGCGCGGATGGGCGACGAGCCGGGCCGCCGCCTCGAACAGGCGCTCGATGAAGCGCTCGGCATTGGCGGGGGAGTCTTCGGCGATGTAGTCGCGCAGCGCTGCCAGATCGGCGAGCGCCGGCTCGGTCCACTCAACGCGCACGCCGGCGCGTCAGCCTGCGCTTGGCCTCGGCGTGGGACACCACGCGACCCTCGCGGACAGCTTTCAGTCCTTCCTCGATCTTTTGTTTCACGTAGAGCCGGTACATCAGCTCGTTCCAGGACACTTTCTCCGGCAGCCGCTCAAGCACTTCTCGCGCGGCTTCTTTGGCGGTGGCCATAACGGGTCTCCTTTAGCGGCTGGCCTGCTTCAACTGCGCGCGCTCGATGAACGCGTCGAGCAGCGTTATCACCTGGCGCTTCTCCTGCGGGTCGAGCTTCTCGATCTGCTGCAAACGGCGCGTGAGGCGCGTATCCGGCGCCTTGGACTTTTTCGGTTGTTTGAGGCCGAGCAGCTCGTCGGTAGACACGCCGAACACCCCGGCCATCTTCGGCAACAGCGCCGCCGGTGCCTTCTCCGCGCGGGTTTCGTAGTAGGTGATCATGCGCTGGGTGGTCCCCAGCGCCTCGGCGAGCTCGGTCTGGGTATAGCCGGCGGCTTTGCGCAAGCTGGCCAACCGCGCGCCGAACGCGCTGACTTTCTCTGCAACTTTGGGCATGGCGCTCTCCGGAAGCGGATGCCCAAAAGTGTAGGCGGGTTTTCCATGCGGCCGGTCGCCGTGTCTGACGGAAACACATTCAGTGTATATCCTCCCGTCCAGCAAAATAAAGACATTGGAGAACTGGGGTCAGAGTAGACTTTCTCACCGCTTTGCATAACCTCTCAACTACTCTTACTTCAGCAAAAGGAATTGCTGATGGCCAGACTGCCTCGAATCGACCTGCCCGGTGTTCCCCAGCACATCATTCAGCGCGGCAACAACCGGGGTCCCTGTTTCTTCGCCGAGGACGATTACCGCTACTACCTCGAATGCCTGCGGGAAGCTGCGCAACGGTATGACTGCTCGGTCCATGCGTATGTGCTGATGACCAACCATGTGCATCTTTTGGCGACCGCACACCATGCTGGCGGGTTGCCGCGACTGATGCAGTCGGTAGGCCGTCGTTATGTTCGATACGTCAACTCCTGCTACCGCAGGACTGGAACCCTGTGGGAGGGACGTTACAGGGCTTGCCTGATCGATTCTGAGCGGTATCTGCTGGCTTGCTACCGCTACATTGAGCTCAATCCGGTACGGGCGGGCATCGTGGCTGATCCCGCGAGATACCCCTGGTCCAGTTACGGTTGGCATGCCCTCGGCAAGCCCGACAAGGTGATTGTTGATCACCCGCTTTACTTGGGCATGGGAGCAACCGCAGAGGAACGCTGCGTAGCCTATCGGCGACTATTCCAGGTTGAAATTGGCCCGGATGAACTACAGGCGCTGCGGGAAGCGACGATACGAAACAGAGTATGGGGCGGAGAGCGCTTCAAGGACCAGGTAGAGGCAGCACTCAAACGAAGGGTACGTCCGGGCAAGATGGGGCGCCCACGAAAATCAGGAGAAGTCGAAAGTGTACTCTGACCCCAGTTCTACGACAGGTTGGCCGCGCGGATGCGCCGGATCTGGCGGATGAGCGCGCGGATGGCGTTGATGAACATCGGCGGGTCACTCTTGGTGACCACGTAGTCCACGAACTCATAGGCCTTCTCGAAGGCCGGGTCGGACGGCTGCAGCGAGGTCATGACCATCAGCGGGATCATCCAGTTTTCCTGCTGGATGCGGCGGGCGACGTCCATGCCGCGCTCGCCCGCCAGCCGCTCGTCAATGATGATGCCGTCATACTCCAGCATCTGCTCCAGCGGCGGCGCCTGCTCGGCGCCGGTCACGCTGACGTTCCTGAACTCGTGCTCGAGTACGTAGGTCTGCACCAGCCGGGCGGGCTTGGCGTCGTCGATCAGCAGCAGCCGGATCTTGTCCGATGGCGTGCCGGTGGCGGATTTCATGGCGCATTCACCTCGTGATCCCTGTGGATTCGATCGCGCTGCGCGGCGGCGTTCGTGGCCGGTCAGGTCGCTGCGGCCTGCGGCTGTGTCGACGCTGCCGGCAGGGTAAAGGAAAACACGCTGCCGGCGCCAGGCTGCGATTCCACGGCGATGTTGCCGCCATGCCGTTCCACGATATCCTTGCACAGTGCCAGGCCGATGCCGGTGCCCGGATATTCGTCCTGGGTATGCAGCCGCCGGAACAGCTCGAACACCGCCTCGCGGTGCTCGGGCGGGATACCGATGCCATTGTCGCGCACCTCGAAGCGCCAGTGCCCATCCTCGGGCCGGGCGCTGATGGCGACCTGCGGCGCGACGCCGGGGCGGCGGAACTTGATCGCGTTCGCGACCAGGTTCTGGAACAGCAAGCCCAGCTGCGCGCGCTCGCCATGTACCGTCGGCAGGCCCTCATGCTGCACGCGGGCGCCGGCGGCCTCGATGCTGCTTTGCAGGTAGGTCAGCACCTGGCTTACGACCTCGCCGGTGTCCACCGCCCGCATCGGCTCGGCGCGCGAGTTCAGGCGCGAGAGCTGCAACAGGCCGGTAATCTGCTCCTGCATCTGCCTGGCGCCGCCGGTAATGTAGCCGACGAACTCGCGGCCCTCATCGCCCAGCACCGGGCCGTAGCGGTCGGCGAGGATCTGGGCGAAACCGGAGATGGTGTGCAGCGGCGCCTGCAGGTCGTGCGAGGCCACGCGAGCAAACTGGTCCAGCTGGCGGTTCGAGCGCTGCAGGTTCCGGACGCTCGCCTCCAACTCCTCGGTCGCCTTCTGGATCATTTTCTCCAGCGCGTCGGCGCGCATCAGGATGCGCCCGGTCAGCGGCCGCAGCAGCCGCCAGACCCCGAAGCCGCCGATATAGGCCAGCAGCAGGGTGGCGACGCCGGTCAGGGCCAGCTGGCGGCGCAGGGTGCTGTCCAGCAGTTCGGCCTTGGTGACGACGTCGCTGTCGCTGCCCGCAGCCAGCCGCAGGACCTCCAGCGGCGCGCCGGCGCGCACCAGCTCGTACAGTGGCAAAAGGCCGATGGCGGCGCTGAACAGCATGGTGATCAGCACGCCGGCCGAGACATAGGTGATCACCATGCTCTGCAGGCGGTCGGTGTTGACGTTGTCCTTGGCATCCTCCGGCCAGCGAAAGACCGCCGCCGACAGGCCCAGCAGCGTGAAGCCCAGCGCCACCGGCGGCGTCATCGCCGTCAGCTGGCGCCAGTTGGCCACCATGTTCTGGGTGCTGAAGAAGCTGAACAGGGACAGCAGGCCGAAGACGGCCACCAGCAGCCCGAGCACGCTGGCGAAGGCATAGCCCTCCACCTTCTGCAGCAGTCCGTAGCCGATGGTGACCAGCATCAGGCCGCACAGGAATAGCGCGCCGGTGACGTTGGCCGTCATCCGGCCGGTCGTGGCCGCCTCCTTTTCCGCCGCGGGAATCAGCATGGCCAGCGCGGCCGGGTCGAGCCCGAACACGTGGATGGCCAGGGCATAGGCAGCCAGCGCCCCCACCACGAGGCTGCAGCCGATGGCCAGCCGCCAGCTGCCCAGGCTGGCGCCGATCAGGCCGGCGCCGCACAGCAGCAGACCCAGGGCGGCGTCATAGGGCATGGGTTCCCAGGGGCCGTACAGGCGCGCCAGCTCGAGGTTGCCGGCGTGCCAGGACAGGAGCACCAGCAGCGCCCAGACCGACACGAACAGCCCACAGACCAGGGCGAGCCGATTGGAAACCTCGAACTCGGGGATCAGCTTCATCGACTGGCTAGGGACTGGTGGATGCCAGCACCGGCCAGTGATCGACGACTTTGCCGTCGCGCAGCACCACCAGATCGCCGAACTCCAGCATCACGCCCTCGCTCTGGGTCGGCCGCAGGAATACCTGGTCGTCGGGCGCCAGGTCGATCGCGGCGGACCCGGTCAGCAGCTCCTGGTTGGAGCTGCGTCCGTACAGGCCGCTGGTTTGCAGCCCTGCAGGAGATTCTGGCCGGGCCTTCCAGTAGCCGCCATAGATGAAAAAGCCCCTGCGCCGGTTGGGATCCCAGCCGCGCGCCAGACGCGACAGGCCGTCCAGCTCCGGCAGCCGCAGGCCGTCGGTGGTCTTGAGCACGGGCGTGGCGATGAACAGCGCCGGCACGTGCGCCGCCAGCGTGTCGAGGTCGAAGTCGGTCGGCTTGACCAGCGCCGAGCCCACCGACAGGTCGTTGAGCAGGGTGTCGTGCTCGTACAGGCGGTAGGTCGGGCTGCCGGCGCCGTTGAGCGTGACGTTCTCGGACCACAGGTCCGCATACTGCTCGCGTGTGTAGTCCACGAAGCCGCGATAGCGGTGCAGCACCGCCGCGAACAGCTCGGCGCGGCTGCCGGCGAGGCGCGGCAGCTTGACCACGTGCGGGTCATAGCCCATGAAGCCGGCGAACTCGAGCCGCGCCGGATGTGCGCGGATCAGCGCCAGCATCGTGTCGAGCGCCCCGGTGTCGGCGACGCCGCCGCGGTGCAGGCCGACGTCGATCTCGAGGTTGATGCGCAGTCTCGTGCCCAGCGCCTGCGCCAGTTCGAGGTATTGCTGCAGGCGCTGCGGCGTATCGATCAGCCATTGCAGCTGGCGCGCGGGATCGAAGCGGCCCCGGTGCTCGCGGTAGAAGATCTGCGCGCTGCGCGCCGGCAGCGGTTTGCCGAGCAGGATGTCGGCGTCCGGGAAGGCGCGCGCCTCGGCGTTGAGGAAGGGCTGGTGGAAGGCCATCAGCCGGTCGGTCTGCGCCTTGTCGAACACATAGCCGATGAGCTTTTCCGAGGGCAGCGACTTGGCCACCACGCGGTAGTGCTTGGGGGCGCGGATCGACTGGCGCAGGACGGCGATGTTGTGGTCGAGCCGGTCGAGGTCGAGCACCAGACAGGGCCGCATCGGGCCGTTGCGCTTCAGCTCTTCGTTGAGGGCGCGGAAGTAGTCGCTGTAGGGCGCACCGCTGGCGCGCGGCCGCAGCCAGACGCCGGCTCCGAGCAGGGCCAGCCCGGCGGCGCCGAGCAGAAAGCGGCGGCGCTTCATGCCACCCGGGCCGGTTCGCCGAACAGTTCGCGCAGGTGCGGGTTCAGCAGGCGGCCGCGCGGGTCGAGCCGGCGGCGCACGCGCTGCCAGTCGTCCCAGCGCGGATACAGCGGCGCGAGTTCGCGCGCGGTGAGGGTGTGGAGCTTGCCCCAGTGCGGCCGTCCCTCGTACTTGCGGAAGATCGGTTCCACCACCGCAAACAGTGGCCGGTAGTCCACCGTGTGGTACTGGTGGATCGAGATCGAGACGCTGGCGCGACCGTAGAACGGCGACAGCCAGCTGTCATCCGCGGCGACGTAGCGGTACTCGAGCGGGAACAGGGTATTGATGTTGCGGGCGCGCACCGTCGCGAGGATTTCCTGCAGGCACTCCGGCCCCTTCGCGGCCGGGATCTCGTACTCCATCTCGTTGAAGCGCACGTTGCGCGGGCTGGGAAAGATCTCGTAGGAACGGCCCACGCGGTCGGTCGGGGTGTGCAGTGCGGTGAGCAGCTTCTGCATGCTGTCGTCGAGCGCCGGCAGGCGATGCGCGATCTCGCTCGCCGCCTTGAGCACCGCATCCACCGGCAGCGGGATGGCGGGCGGCGGCGTCGGCTCGCGGTCGGTCTCATTGAGGATCTTGACCAGCGCCTTGTCGGTGCCGAAGAAGGCCCAGAACTCGAAGTGGCGGTTGTCGGCCACGTACTCCGCCATTTTGCCCAGCACGCTGTCCAGGTCCTCGACGTATTCGCGTTCGTGCAGGAAGTAGGTGCCGCGGTTCTGCAGCGTCATCTGGGTGACGATGCCGAGCGCACCGAGCGAGGTGCAGGCGGCGTGGAACACGTCGCTGTCGCGGCCCGGCCCGCACTCGATGACGTCACCCTGCGGCGTGACGATGCGCGCGCCGCGCACTACCGACGAGAACGAGCCGAGCGTGATGCCGGTGCCGTGCGTGCTGGTGCCGCAGGCGCCGGCCACCGACTGCGGGTTGACGTCGCCCTGGTTGATGAAGGCCTGGCCGATGTCCCAGAGCGGCGCGCCGAGGTCGCGCAGCCGCGAGCCGGCCCAGACCGTGGCCTGCAGCTTGTTCTTGTCGTGGCTGACGATGCCGCTGAGCCTGTCGAGCGAGATCAGCGTGTCGTCGGTGGTGCACAGGGCGCTGAAGGAGTGGCTCGCACCGGTGACGCGGATGTTGCCCTCGGCGTTCTTGAGCTGACCGATCAGCTCGGCCTCGTCGGCGGGCGCGAGCCAGGCACGCGGGTGCGAGACCTGACTGCCGGACCAGTTGCGCCACTCCGGCGGCCGCGCCGTGACTGGTGTGCCGCTGCCTTCCGCACGCAGACCGCCGGGCAGCATGGCCAGACCCGCAGTGCTGGCCGCGAGCTTGAGCAGTTCACGGCGGTTGAGTTGGCCCGGCACGGGTCGGCGCATGCGGGTTCTCCGGTGTTTTTGCATGTTTTGAGCAGTATTTCACGCCCGGCCGGCAAGGCCAAGCCCGCCACTGGCGGTTTTTTGAACAGCCCCCGCGGCCCGCGTAGAATACGCGCCGCATGTCCATCCCCGGTTCGAATTCCCCCGCCCGGCAAGCCCCCAAGGTCGGTTTCGTCAGCCTCGGCTGCCCCAAGGCGCTGGTGGATTCCGAGCGCATCCTGACCCAGCTCAAGGTCGAGGGTTACCAGGTCTCGCCGACCTACGAGGACGCCGACCTCGTCGTGGTGAACACCTGCGGCTTCATCGACGCCGCCATCCACGAGTCGCTGGACGCCATCGGCGAGGCCGTGGCGAAGAACGGCAGGGTGATCGTCACCGGCTGCCTGGGCGCGACCAAGGCCGACCTCATCCGCACGCAGCATCCGCAGGTGCTGAAAGTGACCGGCCCGCAGCGCTACGAGGAGGTAGTGGCGGCGGTGCACGAGCACCTGCCGCCGGCGCACGACCCGTTCCTGGACCTGGTGCCACCGCAGGGCATCAAGCTCACGCCGCGCCATTACGCCTACCTGAAGATCTCCGAGGGCTGCAACCACAAGTGCAGCTTCTGCATCATCCCCTCGATGCGCGGCAAGCTGGCCAGCCGCAAGCTCGGCGAGGTGATGCGCGAGGCCGAGCGCCTGGTTGCCGCCGGCGTCAAGGAACTGCTGGTGATCTCGCAGGACACCAGCGCCTATGGCGCCGACCTGCACTACGAGAACGACGCCTGGAAAGGGCAGGTGCTGCGCAGCGATCTGCAGGCCCTGTGCGAGGCGCTGGGCGCGCTCGGCGTGTGGGTGCGGCTGCACTACGTCTATCCCTACCCGCATGTGGACCGCATCATTCCGCTGATGGCGGAGGGGAAAATCCTGCCCTACCTGGATATCCCCTTTCAGCACGCCAGCCCGCGCATTCTCAAGCTCATGCGCCGCCCGGCGCATGCCGAGGACACGCTCGCGCGCATCCGCCGCTGGCGCGAGCAGTGCCCGGAACTCACGCTGCGCAGCACCTTCATCGTCGGCTTCCCCGGCGAGACCGAGGACGATTTCCAGCTGCTGCTCGACTGGCTGGCCGAGGCCCGGCTCGATCGCGTCGGCTGCTTCCAGTATTCGCCGGTGGAGGGCGCGGCGGCGAACGCGCTGCCCGATCCGGTGCCGGACGCGGTCAAGCAGGACCGCTGGGGGCGCTTCATGGAGCTGCAGGCGCAGATCAGCGCCGAGCGCCTGCAACGCAAGCGCGGGCTCACGCTGGAGGTGCTGGTGGACGCGATCGAGGGCACGCAGGCAATCGGCCGTAGCCATGCCGATGCGCCGGACATCGACGGCAGCGTGATCATCGAGAACGGCGCCGGCCTGCGCCCGGGTCAGATCGTGAAGGTCAGGATCACGTCGGCCGACGACTACGATCTGTACGGCCGGCTGGCCTGAGTCTTGTCATTCCCGCGAGCGCGGGAATCCAGTGGTAAAGCGCTGTGTCATGACGGGATCCCCGCTTGCGCGGGATGACAGACTCCCTGCACATTGTCAGAATCTGGACAGGTTCACGGTTCGGCTGTCAGATGCCCCAGGTTCGCGCCAACGGCCTCCACCTCGAGTACGAAAGCTTCGGCGACCCGTCGCGCCCGCCGGTGCTGCTGATCATGGGGTTGGGCGCGCAGTTGGTGCTGTGGCCGGAGGATTTCTGCCGCGCGCTGGCCGAGGCCGGTTACCATGTCATCCGCTTCGACAACCGCGACGTCGGCCTGTCGAGCAAGCTCGAACACGCCGGCCGTCCGCGTCTCATGCGCGCCGCCATCGCCTCGACGCTGCGCCTGCCGGTGCGCGCACCCTATACGCTCGACGACATGGCGCAGGACACGCTCGGGCTCATGGACGGGCTGCGTCTGGCGCGCGCGCATGTGGTCGGCTGCTCGATGGGTGGCATGATCGCGCAGATCCTGGCCGCCAGGCACGCGGAGCGCGTCCGCAGCCTGACCCTGATCATGACCAGCAGCGGCAACCCGCGGTTGCCGGGCCCGAGCCTCAAGATCCGTCTGCGATTGGTGAAGCGGCCGCAGCGGCTGGATCGCGAATCGCTGATCCGGCACTCGATGGAAACCTGGCGGCTGATCGGCAGCCCGCAGTATCCGGCCGAGGAATCCGCGCTGCGCGAAAAAGTGGAGCGCAGCTTCAACCGCAGCCTCTACCCGCAGGGGCTGGCGCGGCAGACGCTGGCGATCCTTGCCTCGCCCAGCCGCGTGCCGCTGCTGCGCCGCATTGCCGCCCCGACGCTGATCCTGCACGGCCGCGAGGACCCGCTGGTGCCGGTGGCGGCCGCGCACGATCTCGCGCAGCACATCCGGCATGCACGGCTCGAGGTCATCCCCGGCATGGGCCACGATCTGCCGCCGCCGCTGTTGCCGCGGCTGGCGCGCCACATCCTCGAGCATGTCGCCGCGTCAGACGGCGTCAGCGTACCGGAAAATCGAAGTACTGCCGCGTAAAGGGCTCCTGCGCGAGCGTGTAGTGCCACCACTCGCGTGCGTAGTTGCGAAAGCCCTGGCGTTCCATCAGCCGTTTCAGCATTTGGCGGTTGGCGCGCTGCGCCGGCGTGACCGCCGGGCTGTCGGTGTGGGAAACCGGGTCGAAGCAGTCGAAGCCGCTGCCCATGTCCAGTGCGCCGTCGCGTCGGGCAGCCTCGGGTTCGCAGCCGTCATGGCCGGCGGATGCCTTCGCCATGGTCCTCCAGCGCGCGCGGGGGAGGGTAGGGCTGGGGGTGATCCGCACGATCGTGACATCCACGGTACTGCCGCGGCTGTGGCCGGAGCGGTCGGCGATATAGACCTCGCGCAGCAGCTGCGCCTTGCTCAGATTCGGATGGTAGCGTGTACGCAGCGCGGGGTCATCCGGCATGCGCGCCCAGCGCAGGAAGTGTGTGACCGCACGCTGCGGGCGGTAGCAGTCGAAGACCTTGAGCGAGAGTCCCTGCGGCTGCAGTTCCGCCTGCACGCGCGCCAGCGCCTCGGCCGCGGCACGGGTGAGAATGCAGCGCGGCGCGTCGTAGCCGTCCACGCGCGCGCCCAGGAAGTTCTCGCGACCGTGATAGCGGATGTCCTGCCGGATCGTGGGCGCGACCGCTTCCAGGTAGACAAAGCCCTCGGGCAGCGCGGCATCGGCACGGCCCGTTCCGGGCAGCGCACACAGCGTCAGAAGCAAACAGGCGCGGCGGAAGATCATGCCCAGACGCTAAGCACGCGGCGAACCGCCGTCAAACCATGCCGTTAAGACCCGGTTCAGGGCGCATCGCTTAGCCTGTCATCGCGGTTGCGGGGCTAGGCCCCTCCGCACAAAGGTCAGCCGGTGGCAGGCATGCAACGCCTCTGCACTGCGCCGGACAGGCAAACCCGCCGGATCATCCCGGCGGGTTTTTTAATGTGCGATGACTCGGCTGTCGTCGAATGGCGACAGGCAACATTCAGGTTGAATTCAGGTCACTCTATTAATCTGACGGCGTTCACTGCAAAGGTGAACACGGCGACCGCGTTTCCCCTCCCTGAGCGCGGAAGCCACCCCCCACAGCCTGCCGGGCAACCGGCAGGCTTTTTTATTGCCCCGGCTCGTCGCGCTTTGCAGGCGTGCCCGCCGCCGGCTCCTTGGCGACGGCCTTGAGCATTTCCTCCACCGCGTGCGGAATGCTCCACTCGTGGATGTCCAGCCCGATACGCTCCATCTCCTTCAGCAGGTCATACAGCGGCTTGGACGAGCCGCGCGTCTGTACCATGGAGCCCGGCCGCGCCAGGAACAGCTCGAAGCGTTCGAGGAACTGCATGCGGTCCTTCTGCAGGATGCCGCTGGCGGGGCGGCCCTGGGCCCAGCGCGCCACTGCGGTGAAGCTGATCG